>JALEQE010000051.1 GCA_022766825.1 Oscillospiraceae bacterium
AATTTGATTTGAATAAGTATGTAGATATTCATGCAGATAAAAAAAGAGAATTGGATTTCTTAAAACAAATTGAAGATATTTAAAATTCTTTTAGTACAGGTATTGCACATTTGTCCAATATGGTGTATAATAGTATTAAAGATTGCACACCAAACTAATATATTTTGAAAAGGAGTAATTAACTATGAAAACAATTCCAATATGGGAAAAATCCAATCTTACACTGGAAGAAGCTGCCGCTTATTTCGGTATAGGTATCAACAAATTAAGAGAATTAACCAATGACGAAAACTGCACTTTTGTTTTGTGGTGTGGAAACAAACGATTGATAAAACGGAAAAAGTTTGATGAATATCTTGAAAAAACATATTCAATATGATGTTTAGGTGTTGACAAATTGAACACATTTGAGTTATAATATACTTGGATGTGTTCTCTTTTGCACGAAAGGAGTTACTTATGGCAAATGAGAAACGCAGAGATAATAAAAAAAGGATTCTGAAAGAAGGCGAGTATCAGCGAAAGAACGGCACTTATGAGTACAAATGGCGGGATAGAAGCGGAAAGCGCTATTCGATTTATGCACAGACGCTTGATGAGCTTAGGTGTAAAGAGGTTGAAGTTCAAAAAGATGTTTTGAATGGCACTCAAACCCGAATGACAAACTTAACGATTAACGATATTTATAATCGGTGGGTACAAATTAAGCGTGGATTGAAAGACAACACTTTCACAAACTACAAATATATGTACACACAATTTGTTGAACCGCATTTTGGGAATATTAAGCTTAAAGATTTAAAGCGTTCAGATGTTCGGGCATTTTACAACACTTTAGCCGATGAATACAATCTGAAAACGCTGACAATCGACAATATTCATACGGTTTTACATCAGGTTCTTCAACTGGCGGTTGATGATGATTATCTGCGATACAATCCATCAGACAATGCTTTGCAAGAACTAAAAAAGGCTCATAACAATGATGTTACCAAAAGACATGCATTGACATTGCCACAGCAAGAACTGTTTGAAAGTTTTCTGTGTAAACAAGGGAAATATCACAAATGGTATCCTGTTTTTATCACAATGTTGTGGACAGGTATGAGGGTAGGCGAAATTACAGGCTTGCGCTGGTGTGATGTAGATTTTGAGAAAAACACCATCAGTGTTAATCATACTCTCGTCTATTATGCACGAAGTGATAAACCTAACGGCTTGTCTTTTGCGATAAACACACCCAAAACAAAGGCGGGTATGCGTATAATACCAATGATACCGAAAGTCAAAGAGGCATTGCTGAAAGAACGCGAATATCAAGAGGAATGCGGGATTAAATGTAATGCTACGGTAGATTGCTATACTGACTTTATTTTCATCAATAGGTTTGGACAACCTCAACATCAAGGAACTCTTAACAAGGCACTGCGAAGAATAATCCGAGACTGCAATTATGAGGTATTGGAAAAACATAAAGATGAAGCGGTTACACTACCACCGTTCAGCTGCCACACTTTGAGGCATACATTTGCGACCAGAATGTGCGAAGCAAACACTAATATTAAAGCAATTCAAGAAGTGCTTGGTCACTCAGATGTAAAAACAACTTTGGACATTTACGCCGAAGCAACTGACGACTTTAAGCAAATTGAAATGAACCATTTAGCAGAATATTTTGTTGTTTAGTGTACGACCATTATACGACCCCCATACGACAAGATATGTTAATTTATGCAGGAAAACATTATCAGGGCATTTTACTCTTTATTTTTATAGAGAGGTTTGTGGGTATATAACGACATATCATATATGTAGTAATGATTTCCCCACAATGAAACCAAACGCGTAAATCTAAAACACAGAATATTTCAGCATAATTGATAATTATAACGGAGTAACATATATGGAAAATCATAATAACGAAACACCCGAGGAAAAAGCTAAGCGCGAGCGTCAGGAATACATTGACCTTCTGAAAATGAAACAGGGGATTATCGATGAAAGCGAGCTTATCCCCGAAGTAAATCTCGACAAGGTTCAATAACCGCACGGTTGGGCAAAGTTTAAGAATTTCTGTTACCACAGTAGAGTGTTTCTTATTTGCGGAGCCTGTTTGATAGTGGTAGTGGTTATATGCCTTGTTCAGATTATGTCCAAGGGGAAAACCGATTTATATGTTCTCGCCGTATCTTATATACCGGATTCAGAATTGGGAAACTATACCGAAAAACTCGAAAAGACACTTGAACAGTATTGTCCCGATTTTGACGGTAACGGGAAAGTTAAGGTCGAAGTAAATTTCGCGGATAAAACGGTGGAAGCAGTGAAAGCCGCGGCGGAACTTGATTCCGCGGAAGCGCAGATGATTATCGGCGATTACAATTTTTCGGAATGGTTGACGCAGAATAAAGATATTAAGAGTATTTTCGTTGACCAAAGCGACAAATGCCATGAGAATATGCTTTATAAGGATTGCGGTATTTTGATGAACCAAACCGAGTTGGCAGAAAAGGCGGGTTGGAAAGATTGTCCCGATTACATTTTTATTTTCGTCAGGAACGAGCTGAATAACGATTCGGGAAAAATTAAGAAAAATGCCAAGAACCGTGAGCGCGCGGAAATAGTTCTGCAAAATATTCTCGATAACAATGTAGTAAATCCTGTTGCCGAAAACGAGTGAAGAGCGGAATAAAACAGCATATTATTCGGAAATATCAATAATACGCCAAAGCCGTCCGAAGTGGCGGCTTTGGTTTATGGGGTGAAACTATGGCAAATCAAAAGCGTGAAACGCCCGAAGAAAAAGCGCGGCGCGAACGTCAGGAGTATATCGATCTCTTGAAAATGAAGCAGGGGCTTATTGAGGAAAGCGAGCTTATCCCTGAGATAGGGTATGAGGAAATTCCTGAACTGCACGGTTGGGCAAAGGTCAAGAATTATATCTATCATAATAAATGGTTTATACTTCTCGGCGCGTTTTTTGCGGCTGTTGTCATTATACTTCTGGTGCAGATTTTAACAAAGGAAAAATATGATCTCAATGTTCTGCTGATTGCAAATAAAAAAAGCTCTGATTTGGGTGTTCATACCGATCAGCTGGAGAGAGCGCTTGAAAAATACTGTCCCGATTTTGACGGAAACGGAAAAGTAAACGTGTCCGTAAATTATATCGACAATACGATGGACGAAGTCGCGACACAGTACGACCAGGCAAATAAACAGAAACTCACGGCGGAATTGACTCTTGCGGAGGCACAGCTGATAATAACCGATGACGGATATTCAAAATTCACGGGTTCTTTGAATGAAATAACGGAAATATTCCTTGAACAGAGCGAAAACGCGCCGTCCGATATGCTTTACGATAACTGCGGAGTTATAATGAACAAAACGGGTTTTGCGAAAGAAGCACGGTGGAGTAAATGCCCCGACGACATTATGTTGTTCGTGAGAGAAGAGCTGAACAACGGTTCGGGAAGTATCAAGGAAAACGCGAAAAATCGTGAGCGGGCATCAATTGTTCTGCAAAACATTATAGACAACAACATAATCAATCCCGATACGGTAAACGATTAAAACAGCCGTTATCGGTTATGGGCGGGTGCGCGGATTTTCCGCGACCCGCTTTTATGTCGCACGGAATAATATCGACGGCAGATTTGTCTTTTCTGTTCATAAAAACCTCTTCAGGTCATCGCAGAACTGCTGTTCACGTTCTAACAGTTTTTCGGCTCTCGCGCGAATATCGCCGTCCGCCGCGCGGGAACGGTTCAGGGTTCTCTGCATATCGGTTATTCCCATAGTTGTGCCTCTGTACATTATTTCGGCAAGACGGCTTGTACTGTTATCGGTCGCCGTTTTCATTGCAATCCCCGTTTTCACCATCGCCCTAACGTAGGCGGGCGCTTCATAAGCCGCCGAACCGCGGTTCGCAAGTTCGCGCCGCGCGCGAAGCGATACCGCCTTATAACGGTCTTGTTCTTTGGCGAGTTCGCCGTAAAGGTCGTTGTTCCGGCAGCGTCCGAGGACGTCTATCGTCGCCTTGTGAGCAAGACAAGCGTTTCGGTAAACGCTTTGTAGTATATCAACGGTTTGCTTGTCCTTGTAATTTTGTTTCAGATTAAACATACTATTACCTCGTTTGTTTTTTTATTATTTTAGACATATTTTGCGAAATTATTACTTTTTGAATGGGTATTAGAAGTGTGTTTTTATAGGTTTTTACTCTATTTATAAAATATACACAAAAAATCCATTTTAAGCGGTGGATTTTTTGTGTAATAAATACTTGATTTTTTTCTCAAATGATGTATAATATAATTATGAGTTAGCACTCTCAATATAAGAGTGCTAATATGACGACAAAATAAAAAAACAGGGGGCAACTTTTATGAGTGAAACAAAAGAATTTAAAGCCGAAAGCAAGCGTTTGCTTGAAATGATGATAAATTCAATTTATACGCACAAGGAAATATTCCTGCGTGAACTTATCTCAAACGCGTCCGACGCTATGGACAAGCTGTATTTCAAAACAAACAACGGCGACGGCGAGGCGATTTCACGTTCCGATATGCAGATTACTATTGAGGCAAACAAGGACGACCGCAAGCTCATCATTTCCGATAACGGCATCGGTATGACAAAAGAAGAGCTTGAAAACAATCTCGGTACTATTGCGCAGAGCGGTTCGTTTGCTTTCAAGAACGAAAACGAGAAAACAGAAGATGTCGATATAATCGGACAATTCGGCGTAGGTTTTTATTCGGCGTTTATGGTTGCCAAAAAAGTAACCGTAATTTCAAAGGCGTACGGCAGCGACGAGGCTTATATGTGGACAAGCGAGGGCGCGGACGGCTATACGATTTCCGAAGCGGAAAAGGATTCGCACGGCACAACGATAACGCTTGATATAAAAGATAATACCGACGAGGAAAACTATGACGAGTACCTCACGCCGTACAAAATAAAAGAGCTTGTAAAGAAATATTCCGATTACATCAGATACCCGATTAAAATGGACGTTGAGCACGAAAAACTCAAAGAGGGTACGGGTGTTGACGGCAAAGAGCCCGAATATGAAAAGGAAATCGTCAACGAAACTCTTAATTCGCAAATTCCGATTTGGAAAAAGTCGAAAAGCGAACTCAAAGACGAGGATTACAATCAATTCTACAAGGACAAGTTCCACGATTATTCCGACCCGCTGTTGCACATTCACTCAAAAACAGAGGGCACGGCGACTTATTCCGCGCTGCTGTACATTCCGCAGAACGCTCCGTATGACTATTACTCCAAGAATTACGAAAAAGGCTTGCAGCTGTATTCAAGCGGCGTAATGATAATGGAAAAATGCGGCGATTTGTTGCCCGACTATTTCAGCTTTGTAAAAGGTCTTGTAGACAGCGAGGACTTGTCGCTTAATATTTCCCGTGAAATGCTCCAACACGACCGTCAACTGAAAATAATCGCGAAATCGATTGAAAAGTCGATAAAGAACGAACTTAAAAAACTGCAAAAGAACGACCGCGAAAAATACGAAAAGTTCTTTGAAACGTTCGGTACGCAGATTAAGTACGGCATTTACGAAAGCTACGGTATGAATAAGGACGAACTTCAGGATCTGCTGATGTTCAAGTCGTCAAACGGCGGTTCAACCACGCTTGAAGAATACGTGTCCCGTATGAAGGAAGACCAGAAGTACATTTATTTCGCAAGCGGCTCTTCCGTATCGAGAATTGAAAGTCTGCCGCAGACTGAACTTGTACGCGATAAAGGTTATGAGATACTTTACCTTACCGACCACGTTGACGAATTTTGTCTGCAAATGATGCACGACTTTGACGGCAAGGAATACAAGTCCGTTTCCGCGGACGACCTCGGACTTGAAACCGAAGAGGAAAAGGAAGAAATCAAGAAAGAGGAAGAGGACAACAAGTCGCTGTTTGATTTTCTCACCGAAAAGCTCAACGGCAAGGTTAAGGCTGTTAAGCTCTCACAGCGCCTGAAAAATCACCCTGTATGTATTACAAGCGAGGGTATGCTGTCCGTTGAAATGGAGAAAGTTCTTTCCGCAATGCCTGATAATCAGGGAGCGAAAGCGGAGAAGGTTCTGGAAATCAATCCTAATCACCCAATTTTCGGCAAGCTGAAATCACTGTATGAAACTGATAAGGATAAGGTTGCGGAATACGCCGACCTGCTTTATTCACAGGCTTTGCTTATCGAGGGTATGCCGATTGAGAACCCCGTTGAGTTTTCCAACAAGCTTTGTGAGATTATGGCGCAGTAATAGGACAATAAGGTTACCTTTTAATTATATATAAAAAGAAACGCTCGCAAAAACGCGGGCGTTTCTTTTTGTGTACCATCCGGCATTATCGGTGGCGGCAAAAAGATCCCCGATCTTGCAATCGGGGATCTGTTGTTTAAATCAATCCGAAACGTACGGAATGAGCGCAACCTGTCTTGCTCTCTTGATAGCTGTTGTAAGCTCTCTCTGATGATAAGCGCAGCAACCGGTAACTCTGCGGGGCAGAATTTTGGAGCGCTCTGTCATAAACTTCTTGAGCTTTGCAACGTCCTTGTAATCAATAAACTC
>JALEQE010000065.1 GCA_022766825.1 Oscillospiraceae bacterium
ATTTACAAAGCGGCGGATTACGCTTTGAAATTGATTTCGGAAAACTACAAAGCGGAGGATTACACAGCGGCGGTAATTCTTATGACGGACGGAAACTCAAGTCAATCCTCAAAGAATAATTTTGAAAATAATTACAGGCAAGCTCAGCGAGATAGCTGTGCTCGAAATACGCCGCGTTGTAGCGTCCGGGTGTAAGGATCGCATTTATACCGCCTCTGTTTGCGAAATCCATTGTGTTTTTCAGAATGTTCGCGTAGTCGCGGTTATCCACAATCGGAATATCCGAGAACACTTTCGGAGTAACCACGCGGGTAAGCTCGCGCGCGATAAGCGGATAGGACGCTCCCGACGGTATTCGCAAGTTATCTTCGAGAATATACCACTCGCCATCCTTGCCCAAAACCAAATCAATTCCCGAAATGTGACTGTAAATATTGTTCGGCGGCGTTATGCCCTCGCATTGCGGGAGATAACCGCTCGATATGTACACAAAATCCTCGGGTACAACTTTGTCTTTGATGATTTTCTTATCATGATAAATATCGTAGATAAACGCATTAAGCGCGTCAACACGCTGAATAAGCCCCTTTTCGATGTCGATAAACTCACTTCTCGTGATAATTCGCGGAATCGGGTCAAACGGGAAAAGCTGTTCTTTAAATTGCCCGTTTTTATAAATGCCGAACTTAACGCCGTAACGTCTTAAAAGCTCATTGATTTCCGCAATGCTTTCCGCAGGCGGGTCAAAAGTAATTGTCGGTCGTTCCTGTTCCATTGTTCACACTCCCTGTCATTTAGCGGCTCTGCCTTAATAGCAAAAAGGCGCACTCATTTTTCAATGAGTGCGCCTTTGCTTTATATGTTTATTATAAATGAATTTTTTAATTTTGTCAATGCCATAATTCATAAAATATGCTACAATATTTTGTGCTTTTTGTATATATTTTGCAACTTTCAAATTTAAAAAATTCAATTTCGCGTTTTTTACGATTTTGACTTTAAGAACCAAATCGGTTCAAACTTCTTTTTCAGCGATTTTACTATTCCGTTGAGATTTTTTCCGTGTTTGTTTTCTGCCGGAGCGGAAACCTTTTCAACCTCGTTGATATTGTATTCGTTCATCAAAAACTCAACCATACGGGTTCTGTCGGCATTCTTGTTGTAGATTTTAATGTAAGCGTAGCCTTTGTAGTCGTTGGACGGGTAAGTGATGATTTTCAGATGTGCGCCAAATTCGCTTTCGTTAAGTTTGTTATAAAAATCAACAATTTTCTCCGTTTTGTCAATCATCATAAGATAAATAACCTTGTCCTCAGGTGGAACGGGCAGATTTACATACAAACGGTAAGGAGATTTTTTAAGGCTCTCGTAAATAGATTTCTCAGCGTCATTCGCGAGTTCGTCGTAATAAATCATCAGTCTGTCGCCACGCAAAGCGTTTGTAAAGCAGTTCAATCCTGCGGCGTGTATAATTTTGCGCACTTTTTCACAAGTGTTATTTGAAATTATGTACGCTTTTACATAAGTGTTTTCCCGAATATCGTAAAGCGCCGCGCCGTTCATTACAACAGCGGGCAGGCGCAGGCGAATATCCCCCAAAGGCTTCATAAGCGAGGCAGGTGTTCGCATAGTAACTACCGTGAAATTTGCACCGTCGTCAAGTATGCGGTTGAGTTCAACGCGCGAATATGCGGACATTTCTTCCGTCATAGGCGAGAGCATTTCGTCTATATCCGCGACAAAGAGCTTGTTCTTAACCTTTTTGTGAGGCAAGCGGGCGTTATTCACAATTATTCCTATCGCGATACCGATAAATGTGTCAAGCACTCTGTTCAGCACGAAAATAAACGGGTTGCTGTCGGCTATGTGGTTTACGGTTATTGAAAGATAAACGACTGTCGAGAAATACGCGGCGCTTTTCTTGCCGAGCGTTACGGGCGTATACAGCACGGGGACAATCATAAGTGCGTTCAGCAAATAGCCGAGTGGTGTATCGTAGCACGGAAAAGCGTATATTTCCAACAGCAGCGCAATCAGACCGTAAAACGCTCCGACAAGCGTTCCCGTACTTCTTTGTATCGCCATTGTGACGGTTTTGTCCGTGTACGGTTGCATACATTGAAGTACCGCAAGCATTGAGTAAAACGGTAGACCCGTTCTCCCTCTCAGCAAGAATACGACATAACACAGCATTACGCCAACCGCAGATTTTATTATTCTTTTCCCTATCGGGTGAAAATGAAGTTTCATTTGTACATTCTCTCCGTAACACCATTTAATGTTGTATATTTTACAACGAATTTTGCAAGCTGTCAATATAAATCTTGCAAATATTTGCAATTTTCTTATATTTTGGGGAGTTGTACAATTTTAAATGAATTTCTCGCGATAATTTGTTGCTTTCTTGTAACGTCAAAAACGCAGCTCGAATTTTTCAAGCCGCGTTTCCGTTTATTTACCTATTGTTTTGCGATTATTTTCGGTTACTTGATTTCTCCGTCACCGCCCATTAGTGCAGTCAGTTCCTCTATCCGTTCAACGGGGAACGGCGGCGAACAAAGCGGTTTTAGAGCAATGCTCATCAGTTTAATCGGGTTATCGTCAGCCGCTATTCTGTTGGAACTTAACGCCCCACAGCGACGGCATCGGTGAATAATCGCCCACTCGCCGTTTTGACGCACCCACACCGCGATAGGCTGCATAATTCCGCCGCAGTCTGAGGCGCGGTCGCCCGGTTCAATATCTCTGTGCAGACTTGACAAGCAGTTCGGGCAATGGTTTCGGTGTTTCGTGCCCGCGTTGTTCGGCGTGACAAGCCGCCCGCATACTTTGCAAGTGAATGTTTCATCGCAAGAATGATTTTTATAGTAACCTTTTTCGTATTGTTTCCGTTTGTTTTCACGGTTCATTTTGTTTTCCTCCCAATAATTGCATACCATTCGGGAGGAACGGCACAGTGTGGTTTTGCCGACCTCCCGGTCAGCGCACACACTCCAATAATGATTTAAATTTCAAACAATTCTCCTTAATAACAATAATGTATTCTGGTATTTATCCCAAAATCACATACTTCTCCGCAGTATTACCGCGACTTCGTCTTTGGTAAGGACTTTGTACCCGCCGTCCATAATGAACGAACCCTCCGCGATACCGTCAATCATATCCTCGGTTACGCCCAATTCACGGATATTCATAACAAGACCGAGTTCTTTCATATAATCTTCCAGTCGGTCAAGTCCCTCGGCGGCGATTTGTTCGTCGGTTTTGCCGTTGGGGTCAACGTCCCAGACGTTTTCCGCAAACCGTTTGAACTTCGCAAGACCGAACGGGCAGATATAGCGGTAATAAGCCATCGAAACCGCCGAAAGCGTCATACCGTGAGTAGCGTTGGTGTAAGCACCCACGGATTGTCCTATCATATGCACCATCCAGTCGGTAGTTTTGCCTTTTTCAACAAGCGTATTCAAAGCCCACGTCGCCGTCCACATTATATTGCTCCGCGCCTCGTAATTGGTGGGGTTCTTTACGGCGATACGAGAAGAATGTATCAGCGATTTCATCAGCCCCTCCATAATGTAATCGGAGGTGTTGTCGTCCTCGCCCGAAAAATACTGTTCGCAGATGTGGTTGAAAATATCGTAAAT
>JALEQE010000104.1 GCA_022766825.1 Oscillospiraceae bacterium
GGGATTTGGATATATAGGAAGCTGTATCAAAAAACGCCCCGAAACATCGCTTGAAAACTTTTATATAAACAGATTCGGAAAGCCTCTGTATCAGATGTTCTTTGAGGATTACACCGAGAAGCTATGGGGCGTCCACCCGTCAAATATCGCAGCAGACTGGGGTGCGCAGCGGGTAAAGGGTCTTTCGATAAAGAAGGTCATTGCTGAGGCTCTCTCAAAACCGTTTAAAAAGAAAGACAAAAACGTTGAAACCTCTCTGATAGAGGAATTTTATTACCCCAAGCACGGTCCGGGACAGTTGTGGGAAAGACTTGCTGAAATGGACTGCGACCGCGGCGCGGAGCTTATTTTACACAGGGAAGCTGTAAGAATAAATGTTGACGGAAAAAGGATCGTTTCAGTTACGGTTAGAAATACCGACGAGTCATCACCTGATTTCGGAAAAGAAGAAACTATCTGCTGTGATCACCTTATTTCCACAATGCCAATAAAAGACCTTGCGCAAGCGCTTCCCGATGTCCCCAAGGATATTTATGACGCTGCTGTCGGGCTTCCGTACCGTGATTTTATTACGGTGGGACTGCTTCTGGATAAGATAGAGCTTGTCAACAAGACCAAGCTCAAAACGGTCAACAATATAGTCCCTGACTGCTGGATCTATATACAGGAGCGTGACGTCAGGGTCGGCAGACTGCAAATATTCAACAACTGGTCACCCTACATGGTCGATGACATGAATAAACACGTCTGGATAGGCATGGAGTATTTCTGCACCGAGGGCGACAGTATGTGGAACATGAACAACGATGATTTTATGGATCTTGCCGTAAACGAACTTGTTAAAATCGGCGTTATCAAAAAAGAAAATGTCGTTGACCGCTACATAACAAAAGTCAAAAAGGCGTACCCTGCTTATTTTGGAACATACAGTGAATTTCCCAGAATCCGCGAATATCTTGATACTTTTGAGAATCTTTACTGTGTTGGCAGAAACGGTCAGCATCGATATAATAATATGGATCACTCAATGCTTACTGCGAAGTACGCCGCTGAGGCTATAATCAACGGTTCCACCGACAAGGACGCTATCTGGAACGTCAACACCGAAAAGGAATATCACGAAACCAAAGAGAAAGAGAGCAAAACATAATGGTTGAAAGTATAGCCATATCAACAGAACGGCGCAAAAAAATCGCCGCAGCAGCGATATTCTGCGTATACGCCGTCATCACCCTAATCGGTGCGACCCATCACGAGCTGTGGTTTGACGAGGCGCAGGCATGGGGCATTGCACGGGACGCAACGCTGGAAACATTACCCGAGATACTCAGGCATGAGGGACACCCCGCTCTTTGGTATCTCATTCTTATGCCTTTTGCAAAGGCGGGGGCATACTGCGAGATAATCAACATTATCAGCTGGTTCTTTTCGGTTGTTTCTGCCGGGCTTTTTATGTGGAAAGCGCCGTTTGGACTTGTGTTCAAGACGGCGATGCTGTTCTCGTCCGGATTTTTATATTTAAATTCGGTAAACGCGCGTGTATATTGTTTGATACCGTTACTGCTGTTCTTTATCGCAATAGTCTATCCAAAACGTAAGAAATACGCCCCGGTTTACGGGCTGCTTGTCGGTTTACTTGCTAACACCCATGTTATGATGTGCGGGCTTGTGGGTATTCTTGGGATATTTATGCTTATAGAGCTGTTTCAGAGCATAAAGCAGTACGGCGTAAAGAAATCGTGGGGTCGGATAGCGGGGATTGCTATTGCAGGAGTACTCGTCCTTGCTATGATACTGCCGCTGGTTGGAGCGTTAAATACTTGTAGTGATATGAAAGACAGGGAGTACTCGGTTAATGTCATATTTCAAAACATAATAAATATATTTAGAGATACAGGCTCATATCTGATGATTGACAAATGGAATAACGTTTTTGGCGAATTGTTTTCAAACATTATCGGCGTTATTATCATTCTTTACTTTGTCTTTCTGTTCAGTTACAGGAAAGCGTTTATTACTTCGTTAGTATTCTTGGCTTTCTATACATTTATATCAGGAGTATTGTGGTTTATCATTCCATCAAGGGCGATAATTTTTGTGTATATCTTAACTGTAATTTTTTGGATAGCCAAGCAGAACGAAGAGCCGAAAACGTTCGTAATATCATATAACGGTTCCGGTAATACGTTATTGAGCAAGCTGACTTTATTTGTAATAAAAGCGTTTGCAAACCCGTCAAGAACTATTTCGGTACTGTTGTGCGTTGTGTTGTTTTCTTCATCAC
Source organism: Oscillospiraceae bacterium (assembly GCA_022766825.1). Classification (GTDB taxonomy): domain Bacteria; phylum Bacillota; class Clostridia; order Oscillospirales; family Ruminococcaceae; genus CAG-115. Next base: position 2,285 of record JALEQE010000104.1, read on the forward strand.
CAACAGGTTTGTTTTGGCTGTTCTATGATTATGGTCATGATTATACAACGACCGAAAGAACAGCGGAGTATATTATGAACGAGCTGCCTGAAAATTCCGTTATCGTCACTACAGGCCAAGACGGCATTCAATTCGGAGTGTATACATACGGCAGTGGTATCAGATATTATAGCCTAAATATACAAGATTACATAACATATAATCCGCACATTTACAATAATAAAATCATTGATTTCAGCAAAATCCAACAAGATTTTTCAAAAGAAGAAAACATATATTTAATACATTTTGTGCCCACTAAAACTGAATATTCATTTCTGAATACAAAAGAACCGATTTATTCATATGAAACATTTTCTACTTTGATTATTCATGCCGGATATGTTGAAATTTACGATGTGGAAATGGACGATATAATCAAGATATCGGCTGATTTACAAAGTGCTTATGAAGAGTGACATTATTAAACACAGGAACCTTATTATCAGCGCCGCCATATATGCCGTCTACGCCGTCATCACCCTTATCGGGGCAACTCATCACGAACTGTGGTTTGACGAGGCGCAGGCATGGGGAATTGCACGGGACGCAACGCTTGAAACGCTCCCGGAGATACTTAAGCATGAGGGGCACCCTGCCCTTTGGTATCTCATACTTATGCCGTTCGCACAGTCTGGGGCTTACTGTGAGATAATCAACATTATAAGTTGGTTCTTTTCAGTTGTCGCGGCTGGGCTTTTTATGTGGAAAGCGCCGTTCGGGCTTGTGTTCAAAACGGCAATGCTGTTTTCATCGGGATTTTTGTTTTTTAATTCGGTAAACGCACGGGTATATTGCTTGATTCCGTTGCTGTTGTTCCTTATCGCAATAGTTTATCCCAAACGTGAGAAGTACGCACCGGTTTACGGACTGCTTGTGGGTCTGCTTGCCAACACGCATATCATGATGTGCGGGCTGGTCGGTATCCTTGGAATATTCATGCTTATCGAGCTGTATAAGAACATAAAGAAGAACGGTTTGAAAAAATCGGGAGGGCAAGTCGTTGGGCTTGTTATAGCGGGAGTTCTTGTTATTGCCATGATACTGCCGCTGTTAGGGTCGCTGTCATCCAACAATATGGTGCAGAATAAGCGAGTGGATATAGGTAATCTCTTGCTTAGCATGGTATCGACATTCAAAGATATAGGTATCAATCTTATGGTAGAGCCTGATGTGCTTCTGTATTCGTTGTTCGGCTCCGTGCTGGGCTTTGTTGTTATTGCTGTATATATAAAGCTGTTCTGCTATAAAAAGGCGTTCATTATGGGCTTGTTTTTTTTGCTCATGTATTCTCTGACAATAGAGGTGATATGGTTTACGACGCCTTTGCGCGCACCTGTTTTCGTATACACACTTGTTGCGATATTCTGGATAGCGGTCGCAGACGAACAGCCCAGGTGCGTAACTATTCCCACTCAAAAAAGCAGCGCAGCTGGGAAACGTCTTATCCCTGCCGTTAATAAATTTTTCTCTTCTCCTCAAAAAACGATAAACATACTCCTCTGCGTTATCTTGTTCTCGTCAACTCCTGCAGGGGCATACTGGCTTATCTACGACTGCGGTAATGATTCGGTCATGACGGAAGCAGCCGGGGAATTTATTAAAGAAGAACTGCCAGAAAATTCGGTCATAATTACAAGCTCACAGACAGGCATTCAATTTAGCGTATACTCTCCCCAAACAAGATTTTATTCGCTTGAACTTCAAAGGTTTATTACATATACTCCTCATGAAATTGCACCGGATCAAATAGACTATGACAAAGTAGCTCATGATTTAATGTATGAAAAGGACCTGTATTACCTTTCGTACAGCAAAAGTCTGACAGTTGATCTTGATGATGAATGTCTGGTTTTTTATAATAGCACTTCAATCCCTTCATATGCTTTCGCCGGGGCGGCAGCAATATATAAAGTCGAATTATCCGATATACTTCCAACTGATAAAGAGTGAAATATTTACGCAAACTTATAGACAGCGAATTATCAAGATAGTATTGGTAGTAATACTTTCCCGAATATACTACCATTTGACTACTACACGCGTCCGCGATTTGCCGGGTTTCTGTGAAAACGACCGCAAATATGTAAAATCTACCGGTGAGCAAAATGCGGCAACAAAACGCAATACATATCCTTTCAGAAAGGATAATCCCAATGTACGAAATACTATTCGTCTGCCACGGCAAAAAGCCGCCGGATTCATTGTTCAAGTGAATCCGGCGGCACATTTATTTCTGTTCCATTCTTGAAGAGAAATGTAATGCTCCCATCAGCGCATACCTTGGCTGTGTCCAGTAGTGAAAGCCAAAGAGTCTCGTCCCATGCTTCAACGATGAGGGGCTGCTGTTTTATTGATTCGATGAAAATGCGAATTTCTCTGTCACGCTGAATTCGAGCATTCCTGTCGGCGGTGACTTTGTTCAAACGAGAAGAAGCTTTTTCGTAACGTTGAACCAATCGCTTGTACTTTTTGTTGTAGAGTTGAACAACTCAAACAACAAATTGAATATGAGTATCAGAAACTCGAAAACCTAATCTAAAAAATAATAATCCCAAGGCAATCAACCGTGAAAAGTTGGTTGCTTTTGTTTTACCCATTATTGCGAAAGGAGTTGACCTGATGTATCCGTACAACAATCCCCTAGCCCAAACAAAACGCCTTCTGTTACCTGACCAGTAGCAGTGAGCAAAATACTATTTACAAAACTTCGGAAGTTCAGCCCGTGGCATAAGGCTATCCAGATTGGATGCCACCGTTTGCAGAAATGCTTACAAGTAGCTCCCCATAACGCTTCTAACGGCGGCTTTAGAGAGACTTGCCTTGGCAAACTGGAAACTTGCTTATACTCTGAAACTATTCTTACCACACTGAAACTTTTCTCCGAGGAATAGTTTCAGTGTGATTTCCTTTCTCGCAATTATCCACCGAAATGAGCTGCAAAAAGCGTGGTCAACGGCACAATGAAACTATCCATAAAAAGTTAAAAAGCCTAAAACCCTTTTAATAAGGAGAACGCTATGTTTTTAAGTTTAGTGGCGGCAATTACAACAAAGCTCGCAACGGAGATGTTTTTAAGCGGCGCGGCGGCTTCTATAACATTCCTTTGCGCGGGTACAAGGGTGAGGAAACGAAAATGATTAAAGTCACCGAAAAAGCGGGTTTGAAAAGGCTTTTAAGCTATCCTAAAGCATATAAAGACATAAGCAAATTACTTGAAGATTTGCTTAGAGATTACAGCGAATATTGCGCCGACGGCTCTATACGGGCAATCGGCGCAATTTATTTTATGGAGTGCTTGAATGACTTTGAGGATTACAAATCCCTAGGTTTAGAGCAAAGCCTGCAAAACTCTCTGCACGAAATAATACGCAACAAGAAATATTGCGGCTATTATATTTTCAACCGCAGAATGTCAAAGAAATTCGGCAAGGTAAACAGCCACAAAAACCGTCCGCAGGAAGAAATCATTGAAATAAAGGACGGTA
>JALEQE010000108.1 GCA_022766825.1 Oscillospiraceae bacterium
TATTCTTGTTCACAGGTTTTACTGATTACACTTTTGTATTATATCACGATTTATACAATTTGTCAAGTACTTTTCAGCAACAATCCCAATAAAACAGGACATTGGAAAAATCTCGCTTTTCCAGATCTTCAGGCATTATAAAGAAATTCGCGACGCCCATATCGCCCCAGCAAACGCTGTCATCCCAGTTATTAGGATCGCCGCCGTTCTCGCTGTCCGATTGAAACAAAAGAACGGTGTGTTTCGCAAGCTCCGGATTATTTTTGCGCGGATCATACTGCGTAAAGAACGGATAACCGCCCATTCGTGTTTCTCCGACATTACACTTGTCGAAAACGGCATTGTAAAGCGGTTCGTCCACTTCACTCAAACCACCCTCACCGTAAATCTTTTCGATATTCGTGCCGAAAAGCTCGTTATAAGCCGCCAGAAACGTTTCCCAAAAGCGAAAATCCACCTCGGTCACGGGCATTTCGGTTGCTTCCTGAGCCGTAAGCAAAAACTCTCCCACAAACGGAAAATAATCGTCATCGGAATCAAACTCGGGCATATCTGATTTATCGTACAGTTTAGAAACATCATCAATAACTTTCTCGTGATAAATCACCCGATATCCGCTCTCAAATCCGTATGTATAGTCACCGTCACACCCCGCAAAAAACTGCAAAATTCCCTCTGTCGGAAACCCTTCTATTTCCGGAAGTTTGCCGAAATTCAACTGCGCTATGAAATGAAGCGGTTTTTCTTCAAATTTATCCTCGCGAACCCTCGGATATTCCATATCTTTCGGGAAATACGGCACGCCGCCCATTTTGCTGTCAAATACGGTTGTTTCACCGCGCGAAAGCTTTAAACGAACGCTTGTCTGCGGCGGTATTACCTCATAGACTTTCGACAGAACTTTGTCGAGTTTTTCAGCTGTTTCGGGCATAATTTCACCTTTATCTTTGGTTCGTTTCGGTTTTATTTGTGAACTGTCGGAATTATTATTTTGTTCAACGTCAACTGTATCAATATAATCGGAAATATCCGACAAATCACCGTTTAACGCTACATCAATCAGCGATTTCGCCATTTTCTCAGCGTTTTCCTTTGTTAGATCGGAATTTTCCGTCATCTGTTCGACCAGTTTCCGCAGTAATTCTTCACCTTCAAAGTCACTCATTTTGTACCGAAAAGTCTGTCGCCGCCGTCACCGATACCTGGAATGATATACAAATCCTCGTTCAGTCCTTCATCTACCGCGCCGCAGATAATCTCAACATCGGGGTGCGCGTCCTGAAGTGCCTTAATTCCCTCGGGACAAGTAAGCACGCACATAAACTTAATGTTTTTCGCGCCCGCATTCTTGACAATATCAACCGTTTTCACAGCCGAAACTCCCGTTGCAAGCATTAAATCAAGAATAATTACCTCACGGTTAGCAATATCGAAAGGCAGTTTGCAGTAATAATCAGCCGCGGAATTGCCGTTCTGCTTGTCGCGGTAAATTCCGACGTGACCTACTTTCGCGGTGGGAACAAGAGCCAACGCTCCGTCAACCATACCAAGACCCGCGCGCATAATCGGAACGAACGCTACTTTTCGCCCGCTGATGATTTTCGCATTAGCAAGTTCGCCGAGAGGAGTCTGAATTTGCACGTCTTTAAGCGGCAAATCGCGTGTTGCCTCATAGCACATAAACATAGAAATTTCTTGAACCAACTCGCGGAATTCCTTTGAACCGGTGTTCTTATCGCGCAAAAGCGAAACCTTGTGCTGTACAAGCGGGTGGTCGCAGATAATTACATTCTCAAAATCTTTTGAATTAGCCATTTACTTGCCCTCCAAATTCTTCATTTTATCAAGGCGGGCGATATGTCTGCCGCCCTCAAACTCATTGTTCAGAAACTCATGAACTATCTCGCACGCAAGACCCGCTCCGATAACACGTCCGCCCATACAAAGCACATTCGCGTTGTTGTGAAGTCTTGTGTATTTCGCGGAAAAAGTATCCCCGCAAACCGCCGCGCGAATACCGTTAATCTTGTTCGCGCACATCGACATTCCGATACCCGTACCGCAAACCAGAATACCCTTGTCACATTCGCCGTTCACGACTTTTTCGCAAACCTTTACGGCTATATCGGGATAATCGACTTTTTCGCCGTCACAGCCGAAATCGACATACTCAACGCCTTGCTCTTTAAGATAGCTTTCAACGGCGAGTTTCAAATCATATCCGCCGTGGTCACAACCGATTGCAATCATAATTTCGCCTCATTCTTTAAACATAATAAAAAGTATGTTTCTATTATACAACATTTTTTCGCTCGGGTCAATAGAAAATGCAAAAAATTTATTCCGTGTTTTTCGCCAATCTTTCGCGTTCCGCTTGCGGCAAACGCAAATATTTCGGCATAAGCGCGGCGGGTTCGATTTCGGGCAAATCCCGCGCCGCGAAACAAACTCCGCTCCCTCGCTGAAACCGCAGAGCAGGCGGTGCCAACGTGTATTTTTCCTCGGTGAAACCGTGCATAAGCTCCGCGCCGTCACCCGTCAAAATTATTTTACCGCCGATTTTTCCAAGCTCTGTCGAAAGTTCGTCGGCTGAAATTGCCCTATCATCGCAAAGCCGTGTTATAACGCCGTTTTCCGACTTGAACAGCGCATTGTATACCTGTTTGCACCGCGCGTCCATACAAGCGCATATTATTCCATCAACCCCAACGAAATTATACGCTATCATTTCGAGAGTTGACACGGCAACGCATTTTTTCCCGACAGCGTCCGCCAGACCTTTCGCTGTTGAAATTCCGATACGCAGACCCGTAAACGAACCCGGACCAGTGCTGACAGCGATTTTCTCAACGTCACCCAGTTCAACGCCCGCGCTTTTCAGCATACCGCTTATCATAGGCAAAAGCGTTTCGGAATGAGTGTGGCGCGTGTTCAGATATTGTTCGGCTATTATTTTATCGTCCTCGACAAGCGCGCACCCCGCCGAGATAGCCGAAGAATCTATTCCCAAAATCATTTTGTCACCGCCTTGCCGTCAATCGAAATATTTGCCCGAAACCGTGATTTTACGCTCGTTTTCGGTTAGTTTCTCAATGTTGATTTTTACAACGTTTTCAAGTTCGTTTTCAAGTTCGGGAATGTTTTCGCTCCACTCAACCGCGAGAATACCACCGCGGTCAAGATAATCGAAAAAGCCGATAGCGTACAAATCGTCAAACCCCGATATGCGATACAAATCGAAATGAAACACGGGAACGCGCCCGGGGTACTCATGCACAAGCGCGAAAGTCGGACTTGTAACCTCTTCCTCCGTGCCGAAATATTCCGCAACGCCCTTTGTAAACGCGGTTTTTCCCGCGCCCATTTCACCCGTGTAAAGTATCACGTCGCCTGCGGAAAGTTTTTCGGCTATGGTTTTTGCGAAACCGCGCGTTTCATTCTCGCTTTTCGTAACGATTTCCATCAGAACAGACCCGAAATAACACCGCTTTCGTCAACGTCGATTTTCTCGGCGGACGGCACTTTCGGAAGTCCGGGCATTGTCATAATGTCGCCCGTATAAACAACCACAAATCCTGCTCCCGAGCTTGCGCGAACATCGCTTACGGTAATCTCGAAGTTTTCGGGCTTGCCGAGCTTTGTCGGGTCGTCCGACAGCGAATACTGCGTTTTCGCAACGCACACGGGAACTCTGTCAAGACCGAGTTCTTCAATTTCATTGATTGCCTTTTCAGCTTTCGCGGTGTAAACAACTCCGTCGGCACGGTAAATTTTCTTTGCGATTGTTTCGACTTTTTCCTTGATTGTCAGCTTTTCATCGTAAATCGGCGCGAAATTGCTCTTTTCGCTCTCAATTGTGCTTACTACTTCGTTCGCCAAATCAATTGCGCCCTCGCCGCCTTTCGCAAACACATCGGAAAACGCGACTTTCGCGCCTTTTTCCTTGCAGTAATCGCGCACGATTGCGATTTCCGCGTCCGTATCGGTCGCGAAATGGTTTATCGCGACAACAACGGGAATACCGAACGAACGCATATTTTCAATGTGAACGCCGAGATTTACAATACCCTTTTTAAGAGCCTCAACATTCTCGTTCGCAAGGTCGGGCTTTGCGACGCCGCCGTTATATTTCAGCGCTCTGATTGTAGCGACAAGCACAACGCAGTCGGGTTTCAGACCTGCCGCGCGGCACTTGATGTCGAAGAATTTCTCTGCGCCGAGGTCGCTTCCGAAACCTGCCTCAGTGATAACGTAATCCGAAAGTTTAAGTGCGAGTTTTGTTGCGCGAACAGAGTTACAGCCGTGCGCAATATTCGCGAAAGGTCCGCCGTGAATAATCGCGGGATTGTTTTCCAAAGTCTGAACGAGGTTCGGGTTTATAGCGTCACGCAAAAGCGCGGTCATTGCGCCGACAGCTTTGAGGTCGCGCGCGAAAACGGGCTTATTGTCGTAAGTGTACGCCACAAGAATATTTCCAAGACGTTTTTTGAGGTCGTTAAGGTCGGTCGCAAGGCAAAGAATAGCCATAATCTCGCTTGCTACCGTAATCTGAAAATGATCCTCGCGCGGAACGCCGTTCATCTTGCCACCCATACCGACAACGCAGTTACGCAAAGCGCGGTCGTTCATATCAAGGCAGCGCTTGAACAATATACGGCGAACATCTATATTAAGCGCGTTACCCTGCTGAATGTGATTGTCAATCATTGCCGCGAGCAAATTGTTCGCCGCCGTAATCGCGTGCATATCTCCCGTGAAGTGCAGATTGATGTCCTCCATCGGAACAACCTGAGAATAACCGCCGCCTGCCGCTCCGCCTTTTATTCCGAAAACAGGGCCGAGCGACGGCTCACGGAGAGCCACGCAGGTTTTCTTGCCGATTTTGTTCATTCCCTCGCAAAGTCCGACGGAAGTTGTAGTTTTTCCCTCACCCGCTGGGGTGGGGTTAATCGCGGTTACAAGAATAAGTTTGCCGTCGGGATTATCTTTCACACGGTCAAACAGTTTCTGCGACAGCTTTGCCTTGTAATGTCCGTAAGGCTCGATTTCCTCCTCGGAAATACCCAACTTCTCCGCAATTTGTCCGATTTTTAGCATTTTCGCCTGCTGTGCGATTTCAATATCTGTCAGCATAACGTCCTCCTTATTTTTTTATACAAATTTTAATTGGTCAATATCATCATCGGGAATTATTCCCGCGGACGGCACGGTTTTTATTCTGAACCTCTCAGTATCGTTTAATTCAACGTTTTCCGCTTTATAAGCTCCCGCAAGCTCCGCTTTCGTAAGCCGCATAACCTGAACGCCCTGCGTATCGCGCGTTGCTTTCGCGAGAATAAGCGCGGTGTTGAATAAAATCACTTTCCCCGCCGTGGATTTCAGTACAAAATCGCAGTCCTCGGTTATCGTGAATATTCCCACAACGGGCGACAAATCCGAATACGCGTTCAGCAAAACCTTGCGCTTTGTCTTGGTACAGTATGACGAAAGCGGAATTTTCGCGCATTTTCCGTTTTTGAAGAAAATCACAAGCATTTCCTCAAACTTTTCTGTTACCGCCATATATATCGGAAATTCGCCGTCCTCCATTCCAAGTTTCGCGGGAATGTAGTCGCCCATAACGGACGCTTTTGTTTCGGGGAAATCGGCGCACCGCGACTTATAACACTTGAATTTATTCGTGAAGAACAACAGTTCCGAGTTGCTTGAAACTTCCGCGGAATAAACAATCTCATCGTTTTCTTTGAGTTTCTGTTCGTTCGACATTCTCAGCGACTTCGGCGTAATCTGCTTGAAATATCCCTCGCGCGTGAAAAATACATTGACGGGATAACTTTCGGTTTCTTCTTCCTCGACTTCCGCCTCTTCCGTGACGTCATACAGGAACTGTGTTCTGCGCGGCTGCGAATACTTTTTAATTATTTCGTTCAACTCGTCAATGATTACCTTATCGATTTTCTTCGGCGAATTGAGAACGTCTTCCATTTCTGCGATTTCTTTTTCAAGATTTTCGGTTTCTTCGGTTCTTTTGAGAATATACTCGCGGTTAATGTGACGGAGTTTGATTTCCGCAACGTATTCAGCTTGAACCTCGTCAATCCCGAACCCTATCATCAAATTCGGAACGACTTCCGCCTCTTCGTCGGTTTCTCTGATTACCTTAATCGCGTAATCAATATCAAGCAAAATCTTCTTCAATCCCTGCAAAAGGTGGAGCTTTTCACGCTTTTTGCCCAAATCAAAGAATATTCTGCGCTTTACGCATTGTCTTCGGAAATCCGTCCATTCGTTCAGTATTTCGTAAACGCCCATTACGCGCGGCGTTCCCGCGATAAGAACGTTGAAATTGCAATTGAAATTATCCTGCAACGGCGTCAGTCTGAACAGCTTTGCCATCACTGCGTCGGGGTCGTTTCCTTTTTTCAAATCGAACGCCAACCGCAAACCGCTCAAATCCGTTTCGTCACGGACATCGGATATTTCTTTCAGCTTGCCCTCTTTAACCAAATCGACAACACGGTCGATTATCGCCTCCACCGTTGTCGTCGGCGGTATCTGCGTTACTTCAATGCACCGCGCGTCGCTGTCATAGTTGTACTTCGCGCGGATTTTTACCGAACCCAATCCCGTTTTGTAGATTTTCTCCATTTCCGCTTCGTCGTAAACGATATATCCGCCGCCCGGGAAATCGGGACCTTTCAGCGTTGAAAGCGCATTGTGTTCAGGATTTTTTATAATCGCAATCGTTGTTTCGCAAACTTCCGCGAGATTGAACGAACAAATATTGCTCGCCATAGAAACTGCCAAACCGAAATTCGAGTTTACCAAAACCGCGGGAAATCTCACGGGAAACAAACTCGGTTCAAGCATAGTGTTGTCATAATTCGGCACCATATCCACAGCGTCCTTGTCAATATCGGCGAACAATTCCGCGCTGATACTGTCAAGCTTTGCCTCGGTGTAACGGCTTGCGGCATACGCCATATCGCGTGAATACGCTTTGCCGAAGTTTCCCTTGCTGTCCACATACGGGTGCAGAAGAGCCTCGTTTCCGCGCGCCAAACGAACCATTGTTTCATAAATTGCCGCGTCACCGTGCGGGTTAAGGCGCATTGTCTGTCCGACAATGTTCGCCGATTTCGTTCTCGCGCCGTTCAGCAAGCCCATTTTGTACATCGTATACAACAGCTTTCGGTGCGACGGCTTGAAACCGTCGATTTCGGGAAGTGCGCGCGACACGATAACGCTCATCGCGTAAGGCATATAGTTGTCTTCAAGAGTATCGACAATATTGCTCTCAACGACTTTTCCCGAACCTTCTATATATGCCGTACCTTTCGGCACGGATTTTTTTACTGTCTTTTTCTTCAATTTTTACGCTCCACACAAATCACATTATATCCGCCGTTTCAAGGTAACGGCTCCCGTTCTCGCGAATGAACTCTTTTCGTCCGTCAAGGTCGTTTCCGAGAAGAACGTCAAACATTCTGCGCGTCTGATCCGCATCGGTCGGAGTAACCTTGATAAGACGGCGCGTTTCGGGATTCATCGTTGTAAGGCTCATCATTTCGGGGTCGTTCTCACCCAAACCTTTTGAACGCTGAATGGTGTATTTCTTTTCGCCAATCATACCGAGTAATTTTGTTTTTTCCGCCTCGGTGTAGGCGAAATAGGTATTTTCTCCGCTGTTTATTTCATAAAGGGGCGATTCCGCGATATACACATAACCGCGCTCGATAAGCGTCGGGCAAAGCTCCTGTATCATCGTCAGGATAAGCGTTCGTATCTGAAAACCGTCCACATCAGCATCGGTGCAGATAACGACTTTATTCCAGCGCAAATTGTCAAGATTGAACGAGTTGAGGTTCTTGTTGGCTTTGGACTTCACTTCAACACCACAGCCGAGCACCTTTATAAGGTTGGTTATGATTTCCGACTTGAAAATCTTGTCATAGCTTGCTTTCAAACAATTGAGGATTTTTCCGCGAACGGGTATAACCGCTTGAAACTCCGCGTCACGCGCAAGTTTAACCGAACCCAGCGCCGAATCACCCTCCACGATATAAACCTCGCGGCGCGAAACGTCACGGCTGCGGCAGTCCACAAACTTATCGATACGGTTTGTGAGGTCAATTTTCGCGGAAAGGTTCGCAATGCTTGTCGAACGCACTTTTTCCGCGTTTTCGCGCGAACGCTTGTTCACAAGAACACGCTCGGCAATTTTAACAGCCTCGTCGGGATTTTCGAGAAAATAGACTTCAAGCGAGTGTTTAAGCCACTCGGTCATCGCGTCCTTGATGAACACGTTCGTTATCGCTTTTTTCGTCTGATTTGCGTAGCTTGCCTGCGTTGAAAAGTTTGACGAAATAAACACCAAACAATCCGCGACATCTTCCCACTTTATCGACTTCTCGCCTTTGTTGTACTTGTTGTTTGTTTTCAGATAGCTGTCAATCTGCGACAAAAACGCGCGTTTCATTGCGTCGTCGGGCGAACCGCCGTGTTCCAGCCACGACGAGTTGTGATAATGCTCCACAAAGTGCATATCCTTTGAAAAAGCAAACGCGACGTTCATTTTCAGCTTGTATTCGTCCTTATCCTCACGGTCACGTCCTTGCCGCTGTGCCTGCCAATACTGCGGCGTTGTGAACGCTTTATCGCCGACGGTTTCTTTCAGATAATCGAAAATTCCGTTTTCATAGTAAAACGTTTTTTCGTCAAACTCGCCGTTTTCGTTTTCAACACGGCGCAGGAACTCAATTCCGCCGTTTACGACAGCCTGTCTGCGGAGCATATCGTCAAGATATTCCACACCGACATCAATATCCGTGAAAACCTCCAAGTCGGGTTTCCAGTGAATTTTCGTACCCGTACGTTCGCACTTTGACCGAACAAAGCCTTTCTCGTTATCAGTAACGTTAAAGCCCTTTTCAAAGCGGAGTTTGTAGAGCCACTCTCCGTTCGCGCTTTCAACGTCCATATACTCGGACGCGAACTGCGTCGCGCACAATCCCAGACCGTTAAGTCCGAGCGCATAGGAGTAGTTCTCACCGCTGTTGTTGTCGAATTTGCCGCCCGCATACAAGTTGCAGAACGCCAATTCCCAGTTATATTTATCCTCGCTTTTATTGAAATCGATAGGTATTCCGCGCCCGAAATCCTCAACCTCGATTGACTTATCATTATAAAGCGTGATGATTATTTTCTTTCCATATCCCTCGCGCGCCTCGTCAATTGAGTTTGAAATAATCTCAAACACCGAATGACGACAGCCTTCGATACTGTCCGAGCCGAATATTACGGCGGGGCGCAGTCTTACTTGGTCGGGGCCTTTCAAGGATTTTAAATCATTGTAATTGGATTTTTTCGCCATTTGTTCCACACCTTTAATAAAAACTAACAATACATATTATATTATACCATATATTGTTATAAAAATCAACCCCAAACACAAAAAAAGTTGACAGCGAAAAGCGGACAACACGTATTGTCCGCTTTCGATACGAAGTAATGTTTCCCCAGCCATTGAGGTTGGAGTTTACCAAAAAAATTAACCGCGATAACCCGCCGCGTATTGTCCGCAGTTCACATCAAGCACCGTGCGAACAGGCTGTATCAGCGAATCTTCATACTGCGCTTTCCACTGTATATCCCACGATGTTTTCCCGTTTTCGTCCAGACCGTCAACGGTTTCACCGCTCTTTATGGGAAAATCGTTGTCAAACTGATAACTTGCGATATTGTAAACATAATTCACTACGGCGTTTGGGTCAAGACCGTGGAAATGTACCTGCACATCAGCCGCGCCAAAAGTGTAAAAACCCAGCGTATCAACAATCATATCGTCACTTCCGCTTATCGTGAAAAATCTCGCGTTTACAGCAAGTCTGATAAATCTGCCCGACAAATTGTACCGCTTGCATTCCTCAAACTGCTGCGGTGTTGTAAGTTTACCGCTCGAAATCATATAAATCGCCTTGCAGGTCGGATAACACTTCAAAGCCGCGTCAACCTCTGCCAACAAAAGCTCTGCCTGCTGTTTGTATTCCAGACAATCCGCCATCATTCCAAACACATTTACGCAATACTTTGCGTTATCAATAATAGCGTTTCCGTCCTCAACATCCCAGAACTGACTGCGTTTCAACTCGTCAATCTCTGTTTTAAATTCAAGCGGCGCAAGGAAATTCGCCAGAACGGGAACTTTCTTTCCGTCATTAAACTCGGCAACGAAATTCTTCACGGAGAACATAGGCATATCGGGCTTGTCGCTGATATTCTCAACAGCTCCGACATTTTCTTCCAAAGCCGCTTTTAGTGCCTCGGGCGAACAGGCTTCGGGCTGCTCGTCAAACAACAGCTGTGCCATAAGCATTTCGTGTTCGGGGGCTTTCTGCAATGTATCTTGATTCAACACTTTATTCACAAGCTACTCCATATCTTCATTTGCTCGGGTCGATAAACTCTCGGCTGTCGTAGCAATACACTACGCCCGAAATCACCGTGAGCAGTGCGGACAGATACATCAGCACGTCACGGACAATCTGCGCGGGAAAACCGCCTAGCAATCCGAAATCATCAATCAGAACGCCGAGTATCAGAATAACGACAATCGCGACCATTGTAACCGCCGTTTTCAGCTTTCCCCAGATATTCGCAGGAATGACTTTCTTTTGCTCGGAAGTCGCCGCCACAAGACGTATTCCCGACACAACAAATTCTCTCGCAAGAATAATGAAAACAACCCACGCGCTTGTCCAGCCGAGTTCCACAAAGCAAACCAACGCCGCCGCCACAAGGATTTTATCCGCAAGCGGGTCGAGGAACTTTCCGAAATTCGTCACCATATTGTATTTTCGTGCGACTTTTCCGTCAAACATATCGGTTATACTCGCCAGCGCGAATAGAATCAACGCCCACAAAAAGCGGTACGGTATCGCGGGGCAGCACATAAACAGTACGAAAAACGGTACAATTATCACGCGAAACATTGTAAGCTTGTTTGCCAGATTCATTTAAATCACTCCCGAATATTTAAATCAATTCACCAATCAGATTATTGTCAAGTACGTCAACAAAGCGAATTTTTACAAATTCTCCGATAGTTAATTTCTTTTCATTCGGAGCGGTGAAATATATCATACCGTCAATTTCGGGTGCGAACATTGCCGAACGTCCGAAATAATGCTCCAAATAGCGGTCGTAGCCCTCAACGACAACTTCCGCCTCGTCGCCGACCATTGCCTCGTACATTTCCGCGACACGCGTATCCTGCTGTTCTTCGAGTATCTCCTTGCGGTGCTCGCGGACTTCCTCGTCAATTTGGTCGGGCATTGTCGCGGCGATTGTTCCCTCTTCCTCGGAATACGCGAAACAACCCATTCTCTCGAACTTCATATCCTCGGCAAATTCGCCCAAACGGTTGAACTGCTCCTCGGTTTCTCCCGGGAAACCCGTGATAAACGTTGTGCGGAGCGTAATTCCCGGTATTCTTTCACGGAGCTTTGCCACAAGTGCGCGAAGCGAGTTTTCATCGCCGTGACGGTTCATTCGTTTCAGAATACTTCCATCGCAGTGCTGTAACGGAATATCGAGATACTTCACCACTTTGTCTTGATTAGCGATAACATCAATAAGTTCATCGGTAATGCGTTCGGGATAAGCGTACAAAACGCGTATCCATTTCAGACCGTCTATCTTGCACAGTTCGTTCAGCAAATCCGCCAAAGACAATTTATTGTACAAATCCAATCCGTAACGGGTAGTATCCTGCGCAATAACGACAAGTTCCTTAACTCCTTTATCCGCAAGCTCCCGCGCCTCTTTTACAATATTCTCAATCGGGCGGCTTCTGTAACGTCCGCGTATCTGCGGAATAGCGCAATAAGTACAGCAGTTGTCGCACCCGTCGGCGATACGCAGATAAGCGTAATGCGACATAGTGGACAAAATCCGCTTTCCCTCCATAGAATGTTCTTCTTTTTTGCCGTAACAGCATATTTGCCCGCTATTTTCGCCGTTTGTCATTTTGCCGATTATCTCGGCGATATGTCCGTATTCCGCAATCCCGACAATCGCGTCAACCTCGGGATATTCTTTCTCAAATTCATCGCGGTAACGTTCCGAAAGACAGCCCGTTACCACAATATACTTGATTGTTCCCTCGTTTTTCAGCGTTATAAGCTCGTTGAGCCACTCAATCGCTTCTTCTTTCGCGGCGGTAATAAATCCGCAGGTGTTCAGCAACACAATATCCGAAAGCCCGGGTTCTTCCGCGAAAGAATAACCCGCGTCCGCAAGAGTTGCCATCATCTGTTCCGCGTCAACCTGATTTTTCGCGCAGCCAAGAGATACCACGGCCACCTTAAAATCTTTCTTTTCACTCATATCAATCAATCCTCATAATTATCGTAAACTTCATCAAACTCGCCGTTATCCTCGGTATTTTGCACAAAAGCGTCGATACAGCGTTTTATTGCGCCGAAATCGTAACCACGCCGTGCAAGTGCCGCGATTGTTCGGCGGCGGTCGTCATAATCGCTCACCTTCTGCGAATACTTTTTCGAGATAAGCGCGGTGAGTTCCTCGTCAATCTCATCGTCGGGAATATCCGCGAGCGTATTCTCGACAAGCTCACGGTCAAGCCCTCGGCGCAGCATTTCATACCGCGCCCGCCGAACTCCCAATTTCTTGCGCTTGATAAGATAATCCGCAAGTTTCGGCGCGTATTGCTCATCGTTCACATAACCCAAATCGCAAACGTAATCCGCCGCTTGCTCCGCGATTTCCTCGCCGTATGTTTTGGTGAGTTTCGACAGCAGTTCGCCGCGGCACATCATACGCTCACCGAGAAGATACAGCGCGCGTTTCTTCGCTTTTCGCAACGTATCGGCGTCCTTTATTCTTGAAAGCTCGCCGTTCGTTATAGTTTGCCCTTTTTCAAGTTCATACTCGCCGACAATCGAACCGTTGACGTAATATTTTCTGTCGCCGTCAAGCTCAATCTGCCAGGTATCGCCTTTATATTCGCAAAGCTCCGTTATTTCCATTATTCAAGGTCCTCTGTGGAAAACTCTGCAAATTCGTCGTCGCTGTCGGAAGATTTCTTTTTCTTTTTCGGCTTTTCTTCCACCGCATTATCCGCCGATGTTTCGGTATTTCCACCGTCTTCGGTATCATCGCCCGTATCCGTCGGGATAAGGTCTTGATTGCTTGCGAAAACATCGCGCACTTTCTTTTCGATTTCGTCGCAAATTTCCTTGTTCTGCTTTAAATACTCCTTAACCTTGTCCTTGCCTTGTCCGATTTTCATATCGTCATAGCTGAACCAGGAACCGCTCTTTTTGATTATGCCGAACTCAACCGCACAGTCAATAATCTCGCCGAGCTTTGAAATACCCTCGCCGAACAGCATATCAAATTCCGCCGTTTTGAAAGGCGGCGCAACTTTGTTCTTGACAACCTTGCACTTAACGCGGTTTCCGATAATCTCCGAACCGTTTTTCAGCGGTTCGCCCTTGCGAACGTCAATTCGCACGGACGCATAGAATTTCAGCGCGCGACCGCCGGGGGTTGTTTCGGGATTCCCGTACATTACGCCGATTTTCTCGCGTATCTGATTTATGAAAATGCACACGCATTTCGTCTTGCTGATTGCCGCAGTAAGTTTTCGCATTGCCTGCGACATCAGACGCGCCTGTACGCCGACGTGAGCGTCGCCCATATCACCGTCAATTTCGGCTTTTGTAGCCATTGCCGCGACAGAGTCCAAAACGATTATATCGATTGCGCCCGAACGCACCAGCGTTTCGATAATTTCGAGCGCCTGTTCACCGGTATCGGGCTGTGATACAAGCAGATTGTCCACGTCAACACCGATTTTCTTCGCGTAAACGGGGTCAAGCGCGTGTTCAACATCAATAAAGGCCGCCGTGCCGCCCGCTTTCTGCGCCTCGGCTACCGCGTGCAAACATAGCGTGGTTTTACCCGAACTTTCCGCGCCGTAC
>JALEQE010000128.1 GCA_022766825.1 Oscillospiraceae bacterium
ATCACAATAAATATAATTTGTCAAGCGTAAAAATGTAATTTTTTATCTTAAAATAATATATAATATTCTAAAAAAAGGAGGTAAATTTTATGAATGTTGCACAAAGGCTTATTGAACTCCGCAATATGCGGGGTATAACGACGAACAAACTTGCAAATCTTGCGGGTGTGTCGCAAAGCCACTTGCGCGAGATTGAACTCGGGCAGAGAAATCCGACGGTTGAAACGCTTTCATACTTCTGTGACGCATTGGGCGTGTCGCTTGAGGTTTTCTTCAGCGATGACAGAAAACTCAATCCGTTTCTTGCCACCGCTTTGCAAAACCTGTCCGATGAGCAACAAACTGCTCTTGCGAATTTTATCGGAACGATCAAATAATACATCTTCATCCTCGATCTTTCCTCTGTAAAGTGAAAAGGTCTTTTTTTATATCGGCGCTGTTTATCGCAGCGCCTTTCCTATTTTCACCTTTCCTATTTTAATGTATAATAAAACTTTGAGAAAATACATTATCTGTAAACCGCTGACAAACTAAGCAATTAACCGACGACAGACTTTGATTTCTTCACTACACCTTGAAAACGCCGCTTCAGCACTTTTTATTTCATCCGAAAAGGTGATAACAAACACCTAAAAATGGAATGTTATCGGCGCATGGGGAGGAATAGACTCCGAAACGGGAGCGGCTTCAAGAGAAACCGTTCGTTTAAAAGACGGAGATGTTATTACTCCGCTTTATTATGCCACTTCAAATAACGATTCGGGATATGTTTCAAACGGTGATTACACGGTAAACGGCGATATTGAAATATATTATGAGCTTTTGAATAACGGAGATTTCAGCTATTCAATGACGTTGTACGACATTTACGGAAACTATTACTACACCAATGAAGTAACGTTTACCGTTGACGATTACGGCAATATCAGTTTTAACCCGGACGAATTATAATTATTACAAAAAAGAGCAACACCTGATACGATGTTGCTCTTCTTGTTTTTCGGTTACAAATTTAATTATGACCGTTATTATCGTTTTTCGACAGATCCACATTGGAAGATGTGGGCGACTGCTGTGAATAGACTTGCTGTGGATTAACATGTTGCTGGTAATTCGGCTGAATATAGCTTTGCTGTGGATTAACAGGTTGCTGGTAATTCTGCTGAATATAGCCTTGCTGTGGATTAACAGGTTGCTGATAATTCTGCTGCATATAACCTTGCTGTGTATTGACAGGCTGCTGATAATTCTGCTGCATATAACCTTGCTGTGGATTGACGGGTTGCTGATAACTCTGTTGCATATAACCTTGCTGTGGATTAACAGGTTGCTGATAATTCTGCGGTGGATAAGCAGATACTCTGTTAGCATTTGACGATTTTAAACCAAGTGAAACGAATACAGTGATTGAAGAAACCATTGTGAAAACACATGATGTAATAATTATTCCAGGCACACTCATTTCGGAATAGTTCGAGCTTGATCCGTAAGAGTAAGCGGACAAATAGATTGATTTTAGCATTGACATAAATGATAACATAAAAGCACTGATCAATCCAAATACGCAACCCGATAACATTACAAACGAATATACCTTGCCACGGATTTTAGCTATTATTTCTGTTATAGCGAAAATCAACGCGCATACAAACATTGAAAAACCGCTTAAGCGCACAATATCCCAGAACGTTATACAAAGGACCGATACAACAACGCGTCCGGTGGAATCAAAATCGCCGTTTATGCTAATATTTGTTGTTACAAGAAAACCGATTGCACTCAGTAACGCCAGAATTGCCGCTGTTACGACCAAACCTGTAAGTTTAGACTGCAACTTGTTTAATAATTTTTTATCCATTATAATTCGTCCTTTCCACAATTAAATACCGTTATTTGTATTGTTGCTATTCGACTGCTGAGGGTAGCGATAGCCTTGCTGAGGGTAGCCTTGCTGAGGATAGCCCTGCTGAGGGTAGCCTTGCTGCGGATAGCCTTGCTGCGGATAGCCTTGCTGTGGATAACCTTGCTGTGGATAGCCCTGCTGAGGATAACCCTGCTGAGGGTAGCCTTGTTGAGGGTACCCCTGCTGATAACCATACTGAGTTGCAGGAGCAAGGGTCGCAAACTTACGATATAATGTATAGACAAATGATATAATCATTGCCAATGCCGACAACATAATAAGAATATTTGTTGCAATGGATATTCCGTTTTTCAAATTTCTTATAGCCGCTAATGTTTGAGAATCAACATAGCCTGATGCATTGATAATGAAATTGATGAGTGAAAATACTGTATAAGAATTTATGAAAATACTAATAAACCCTAACACACCGGTTACTGTTGTAAAAGTTGTCACACCTTTCTCAGAATGACCTGAAGCATAATCAAGTACAAAAAGAATTGATGCCAGTACAAAAATAACTGCCGCACCAAATCTGGCAAAATCTAAAAATGACAAATAATTATTCAGTATTGTCATAATATTACTTGAGCTACTACTGGAATTAAATAATTCTGCCAGTTTTGAACCACCGGCAAGACACCCGATGCTACCAATAAGAGTAAATACTGCCGACACTACACCCAGTATTTTCAGAATTAACCGCACAGTTTCAACTTTTTTGTTTTTCATAAGTTCAACCTCTCGTTCATATTTATTAGCAATTGACATAAAACGACAATTGTTTCTTTATTATATCATGCAGTTTTCACCATGTCAAGCTTATAAAAAATCCCTTGCCGTGTTGTGACACGGGATTTTCACTGTTATTTACGAACAGCCATTTTAAGAATATCTCCGAATTTTATCCGGTTGCCGTTGTGCAGAATTATCGCCTCGTAAACTTTACTTACAACAATCGCAATCAAAACGACAAACACTGCGAGAACACCTATTCCCACCGCGATTTTCCACGGCTCAAGCGTTCCGAGCAACACCGCCGACGGAAGTGAGAACGGAGAACTTACGGGGAAGAAATACGAGAATACTTGAACGGGATTCATCGAAGAATCGCCACTTGCAAGTGCTTCTGAATTGGAAACCACCGGGAAATATGCAAGATACATTCCGAGAACACCAATAATCGAATACGGTGACATCGCCGCCTGTAAATCCTCCATACGTGATACGGACGCGCCGATAAGAGCGGCGATAAGCGCGAAAAACAGGAATCCCAGAATGAATATAAGAATGATTGTCAGAATGTTTACAGGTGTGAACACTTTTGTAAATTCGTTCATTGTCTGCGCCATCTCAAAGTCCGCCGAAGAAACACCTGCCGGAACATTTCCGACAGCCCCGCCCGACTGGGTTGCTTGATTAAGCACCGACTGTATTTGGGGATTTTTCAAAAGATCCGTCGCAATACCCATCCAGCCAAACGGCGCGGATAATGCAAAGCTGCCCGCTCCGACGCCAATAACGAGGAAGAACTGCAAAAAGCTGACAAGACCCATCGCAAGCACTTTTCCAATAACAACTGCAAGCGGACGAACAGAGGTCAGCAAAAGCTCCATAACGCGGCTTGTTTTCTCTGTTGCAATAGACTGTGCCACAACAGAACCATAAGAGAAAATGAACATAAACAACACTATGGATATCAGAAGCGGCAATACATAATTGACCATTCCCTGTATAGAATTGAGGTTTTTACCTCCCGCCTCTGTTTTATATGTCGCAACGGATATTTTCGTTTCTTCGTATTTCTCCGGAGCAACACCCGCGTTCAGCATTATTCTGCGGTTTACAAGCTCTGACATTATTTCGTTTGTCATATCGGCAGAGCCTTTGGCATTCGGAGCGTAATAAGCTCTTACATCATAGCCGATAACCTTACCGTCCTTATCTGCGGACGCTGTAATCTGTACGGCAATTTCCAGAGCTTCAGAATCTTTCAATTCCTCAACAATGTTTTCAAGCGATTTTTCAGGTTTGCTGAAACGATCAGAGAATTTGTCGCTAAGCGTCTTTGTATCATCTTCAGTAAGTATATTTGCTTCATCAAACAGATACAATTTTCCGCTGTTCAGAAATTCGGATATATCAGAGCTGTCGTCGCCTGTATCTTCCGAAGAAACAACGTCTTTCATCATGGCTTTGGGAAGAACGTTGGTAAGAACACAGATAACAGCGGTAATAAGACATATTATTGCAGTTCCGACAACAAACGATTTTGTCTTGATATACTGTATAAAAGTGAACGAAAAAATCTTTCTCCAGCCTTTAGTTTTCATTTCCGCCACCAGCCTTTTCTATAAATATTTCGTTGAGCGTCGGTTCACGAAGCTCGTATTTTACAAGCGGTATCTTACTGTCCATTATCATTTTCAAAAGACAATGAGCCTGATCCTCGCTTTTAACATTAAAACTCATACCGTTGGGGGTATCTTCCGTAACGGAAAGCTCGCACTGCTGTGCAAGCAGTCTTATATCACCCTCCGCTTTAACGGTGAGCTTTACTCTTCCGTAACCCTTTTTGATTTCGTTAAGATTACCCTTCAGAACTGTTTTTCCTTTGTTGAGCATTACAATATCCTTGCAAAACTCCTCAATGGTTGCCATCTGATGGGAGGACATAATAATGTATTTATTTTTCTTGATTTCCTCACGGATTACGGACTTGAACAGCTCCGCATTTACAGGATCAAGACCCGAAAGCGGTTCGTCAAGAACGATAAGCTCCGGATTGGGAGCAAGCGCGGCAATAAGCTGTATCTTCTGCTGATTTCCCTTTGACAATGTATCAAGACGCTTATTGCGATATTTCTTCATATCAAGCCTGT
>JALEQE010000158.1 GCA_022766825.1 Oscillospiraceae bacterium
ATAATCAGCCGCTGCCAGTTTTCGTCAAGGTCGCGGCAGTCACGTGCGAACACAACGCCGCTTCCCGGTGGCAAAGGTTCTAACAGCAAATGTACTTCCGCGTAGTGCCGCAGAGGTTCGTAGTGTCCGATTCCCTCAACAGTTTCCGCTATTGTTTCACGATACGCGATTGTTCCCTCGCCAAATCCGATGTTTACCCCAAAACGTTCCGCAATTACGTTTTGAAGCACTTCTAGTTGAATTTGTCCCATAACGGCGGCTTGAATATTTCCGTTCAGCCACGAAAATTTCAGCCGCGGTTCTTCCTCTCCCAGTCGTTTCAGTTGAGCGTAAAACGTTATCGGGTCTGTGCTGTCAGGTAAAATCAGAGAGTAACTCAACGGCGCGTCTGCCGAAATTGCGAAAACGTCTTCCTGTGCGCCGAGAGCCTGTCCCGCAAATGTTTTCGTAAGTCCAGTTACCGTAACGACTTGTCCCGCTTCGGCGGTATCTGTTGTCGTGAATTTTGAGCCGCTGTAAAGGCGTATTTGCGTTACTTTCTCATCTGAATTGTCGATAATTGAACGGTTTTTCAGCGAACCTCCCGTGATTTTCATATGTGTGAGCCGCGCGCCGTTTGCGTCTGTTGATATTTTGTAAACCAACGCGGCAAATTCAGTGTAACGCTGTTTAGGTATCGAAAACTTTTCGAGAAGTTGAAGAAACTCTTTTATGCCCGTATTTTTCAGCGCGGAACCGAACATTACGGGAAAAACGTTCCGCTTTGCTATTGAGTTTGAAATCAGTTTGTCGGGAACATCGCCGTTTTCAAGCAGAGCGTTCATACAATCCTCGTCATATTCAGCGGATATCTCGGATGTGTTATCGGAAAAATCGGCGAAGTTTGGCGAAAGGCAGCGCAAGTCGTTCAGAAGTTCCTGTTTGGTTTTGTGTGAAATATCGGTTTTGTTTACGAAAGTGAAAACAGGTATCGAGAAACGTGCGAGCAGTTCCCAGAGCGTTTCCGTGTGCGGTTGAACACCGTCTGTGCCGCTTATCACAAGTATCGCGCAGTCGGCAACAGTGAACGCGCGTTCGGTTTCGGCGGAGAAATCCGTATGCCCGGGAGTGTCAAGCAGGGTTATCTCGGTGTTTTCGGTTCGCAGGATAGCTTGCTTTGAAAAAATGGTAATTCCGCGCGAACGTTCGCGGACATCATTGTCGAGAAAACAGTCGCCGCTGTCTACTCGTCCCTGACGGCGTATTTCGCCTGCTTGAAACAGCAATGCCTCCGATAGCGTTGTTTTTCCCGCGTCAACGTGAGCCGCCATTACTGCTGTAATTCGTTTCATTGTGTCACCTTGCCTTTCAGAAAAAAATCAAAGAAAAAACGCCTTGGTGCGGATACGGATACACCGCGCCAAAGCGTAAGTAAAAATATTTTACTTGTTGATAATAACGCTTGCTGTTGCGTATTCCTTGCAGTGGTCAACGGAAACGTTAATAATATACCCCTCGCGTTCTTCAAGCATTTTCGCATAGCCCTCAGCGATAATAAACGGACTTCCCAGTCTGTCACGAAGTACCGAAATATCTCTTGCACGGATTACGCGCATACCGGTTCCGATTGCTTTCGCAAAAGCTATCTTAACACAGTAGTTTTCTGCGATAAGAGGTATTGAAAGTCTGTGCTTTACAAAAAATCTGATTTCGTCTGCGGAGAAGTATTGTGATAAAAACCGCTTGTTTTTACAGCTCTTTTTGATTCTTGAAATCTCAATGATTGCTGTTCCTGTTCGGATAAACAAATTACTCCCCATTGTTCTCTAGTTTCGCGCGCAATGCTTTTGGAAGTTCCTGCGCGATTGCCTCCCTTGTTTTTTCGTTCGGATTAAAAATTACCTTAACCTTACCATAACTGCCGTGTTGCACCAGCAGATAATGTGCATCTTTTTCAAGTCCCGTTGTCGCGTGTACGGTTGTATCGGCGTCAATATCCTTGTCCGATGAGTAAACGTCAAAATCTTCTGTTTTCGATAAATCCACTGTTATCATACGTTTACGTTTTCTACGGCCGATTATTTTATCAATATCCATTTCGTTATTGGTAATGATATACTCATATTCAATATTCATTCCCGATAACAGCCATATTCCAAGAATGATTATTCCAATGCCGAGTATAAGCATAAAGTTCATGTTCTTATAAAAAAAAGAAACAAAAATACATACAAATGCCGCAATTGCAAGTCCAAGCGACATTGTTATCATTTTGAAAATGTCCGCGCCGGATTTTCTTTTCTGTACAAGTTGTTCGCTAAAGTTATCCATTTGTATACTCTCCCCACCAATCACATGATGTTTACAGTATATCATAACTTTTTAAGAAAATCAAGGGGTATTTTATCTATTTTTCATAAAATTACGGGATAAGCCGTACAAAATATAGCGCCTTATTAAAAATTAGGTGATATTTTTGCAAATTCTATTGAAATTTTTATAGAATTTTGTTATAATAAATTATGTGTGAATTGCATCGAATTACTGTTCTTGCATTTGTGCTAAATTTTTTTGAACAAAGGTGATTATAACTATGCCTTGTTTTGCAGAAAAGAAACGTGTAGTAATTAAAGTTGGAAGCAGTACCTTGGCTTATGCCGAAACAGGAAGTCTGAATATAAGAAAATGTCGTATGCTTGTAGAAGTGCTTTCGGATTTAAAAAATTCGGGGCGTGAGATTGTATTTGTTACTTCGGGCGCGCAGTGTGTTGGCGCGGCTAAAGGCGGATTTCACGGAAAACCCAAGGATATGCCGTCGAAACAGGCGTGTGCCGCCATTGGACAAAGCGAGCTTATGAGATTTTACAGCGAAAGCTTCGGAAACTTCAATCACAATGTTGCACAACTTCTTCTGACGCGTGACGTTATCAGCAATAATGAACGCCGCACCAATGTTATAAATACGTTTAACAAGTTGTTTGAGTTGTCTGTTATACCTATTATAAACGCAAATGACGTTGTATCGATAAAGAATTTGGATTTTGATGAAAACGACACGCTGTCCGCTATTGTTGCGAAGCTTTGCGGCGCGGATTTGCTCGTTATGCTTACAGATGTTGACGGATTGTATACTGGTGACCCGTCCGACCCTGAATCTAAGTTCATTGATGAAGTGGACAATATCAATTACGATATAATCGGTATGGCAAAGGGAAGCGGTTCGGCGGTAGGTTCGGGCGGTATGCTCACGAAGATAGAGGCCGCGCAGATTGCTGTTGATGCGGGAATTGATACGGTTATTATCGGAAACAAGGACCTGCGTATACTTTACGATCTGTTTGAGCAAGACAGTACACGATGCACATGGTTTAAGGCGCAAAGTGATAATTTATGAAAAGGAACGAACTATGAACGAAAGTTACGAATACATAGAATGTCTGGGAAAAAAAGCGAAAAAATCAGCGCCGTTTCTTGTGGGTTGCGGTACAGATTTAAAAAATAAAGTTTTGCTTGCTATTGCAGAACAGCTTGTCAAGAATACCGAAAACATTATTTCGGCAAACAAAACAGATATTGAGAACGCCCACAAAAATGGTATGAGCGACGCTATGATTGACAGACTTACGCTTGACCAAAAGCGTATCGACGGTATGGCGGAGGGATTAAAACAGGTTGCGACGTTACCCGATCCCACAGGAAAAGTATTGAGCGAGAACAAGCTGCCGAACGGTTTGAATGTACGGAAAGTAAGCGTTCCAATGGGTGTTATCGGAATAATTTTTGAAAGCCGTCCCAACGTTACTGTTGACGCCGCGTCATTGTGTTTCAAAGCGGGCAACGCGGTTATACTTCGCGGCGGTTCGGATGCGTTTTACACAAACAAATTCCTTGTTGATTTGATGCGCGGAGTTCTTGCGGATAATGGCGTTCCCGAGGATTGCATACAGCTTGTCGAAAATACAAGTCACGAAGTTGTGAACGAAATGATGCGCCTTAACAAATACATTGATTTGCTTATTCCGAGAGGCGGAAAGCGTTTGATACATACGGTTGTTGAGAACGCGACCGTCCCCGTTATACAAACGGGCGAGGGGAACTGTCACGTTTTCGTTGACGAAAGCGCTGATGTTGATATGGCAGTGAATATCGTCAATAACGCGAAAACACAGCGCCCGTCGGTCTGCAACGCTATTGGGAGCATTCTTGTTCATAAGAATATCGCACCGCAGTTCT
>JALEQE010000018.1 GCA_022766825.1 Oscillospiraceae bacterium
CGCAAACTCCCGAACCCATTTCGGCGGTTATGCGGTTGCCGGTCATAGCAAAGAGCCAGTTTTTGTCGCAAGCCGCGCCGTACGCCTCTTGATTTATAAAGTTTCCCCAGCGACCGAGCGACTGTCCGATAAGGAAGCCCAAAGCCGCCAAATCTGCCATCGCGAAGAAATTAACCTTGCGAAGTTTACACATCAGCAAACCAATCAGCACCGCGCCGATTATTCCACCGTAAATCGCGATACCTCCATCCCGCATTCGCGTAAACATTGTAATAAAGTTGTATTTTTCCGTGTCTGGCGTGTTGGGATTCAGGTTGATAAACACGCAGTAATAAATTCTCGCGCAAAGGAACGCGCCGATAATCGTTACAAAAACGACATCAAAAACACGGTTTTTAACAAGTCCGAAATCGCGCGTTACACGGCGCATTGCGTAAATATACGCCAAAACGACTCCAACGGCGATAATAACACCGTACCAGTAAATATTAAATCCGAAAATACTGAAACCGCGGCGATAAGAAATTTCCATACCACCGAACAGATTGGGAAACGACACCGTCATATCTCCCAGAGCTTCCGCAGAAGCGAACATCAATGAGCTCATTTGTCTTCTCCTTTGATAATTGAAATACACATATTATCCTCGTCAAGATTGGCAAGCATTTCAAGCATTTTGCCGTATTCTGCGCCTGCCGCTGTATTTATTACGGAAAACGGATTGATACCCGCCAAAGCCGCTTCGGAGATAGTATCGGCAACGCTTGCTACACTTCCGAAATCACGCACAAGCGCACCATAAGTCATACGCTTGATACGCTCAAACTCGCTTTTTTCGGGAGGAGCGGACTTGAATTTGCGTATTGTTTTCCGAACCTCTTCCGCGACAGCGTCCGGGTCTGGACTTTCACCCCGCACAAACGGGAACAAATGTCCGCGCCCGCTGAATACGCCGTCGGAAAACTCCTCGTTGACAAGCCCCCTGTCCCGCATCTCAGTGAAAAACTCCGAAGTTCCGCCGAACATAATGTCAAACAGAATGTTGAAGTAAATATAATCGTCAACCTCTGACTGACCGCCCTTGTACGCGCGTTTGAAACCGATTTCAAAAAGCGGCTTCGCGATAGGCATTGAATACTCCACGCGCTTTTTGTTTACCTCAATAGGTTCGTCAAAGTCCGCAGTTTTCACGTCAAGCGGCTCACGGCTTTTCAGCTTTTCCTCGCACACGGCGATAACCTCGTCGGGATTGAAATTGCCCGCCACGCAAAGGAACATATTCGCGGGATTGTAATATGCGTTATAACAGTCGTAAAGCGTTTTGTCGGTAATTTCAGCTATACTCTCAACCGTACCCGCAATATCGTTGCGGACAGGGTTTACGCTGTACAATCCTTCAAGCAGATTTGTAAAAACGCGCCAACTCGGATTATCGCGGTACATTGTGATTTCCTGCCCGATTATCCCGCGCTCTTTCTCAACGTTTTCGGGAGTGAAATACGGGTCTTGAACAAAACTCAAAAGGATTTCGAGGTTCTTGCGGAAATTATCCGTACAGCTGAAATAATACTGCGTATAATCGAAACTTGTTCCCGCGTTGCAAGCCGCACCCGTCTGCGCGAACAGCGAAAACGCGTCTTTTTCCTCGCTCTCGAACAGCTTGTGTTCAAGATAATGCGCCGTCCCGTCCGGTACTTTTTGAAAAGCACCGCCGTTCACCGAAAACGAATTGTCCTCCGAACCGAATTTCGTTGAAAACTGCGCCACGGCAGACGAGTATCCCGCCATTGGAAGCATATACACGGTAACGCCGCTTTTGTGCAGATATTTAATACACGTTTCCTTGATAACATCACTGTAAATTTTTTCGGTCATTCTCCGTCACCTCCCGAAAGCGTGTAAACAGTATCGAGTTTATATTGCTCAGCAACAGCCTGTATTCTCCCGGAAGTGACTTTTTGAATTTCTTCCCAATATTGCTCGGGTGTTGTGATTTCATTGTCGGGAAGCCTGTTGAGATACCAATTTCCGATAGCGTTCGCGCTGTCGTAGAGAGTTGTAAGGGTGTTGTGTATTTCCAGAAGCGCGGCAGAAATATCTTCATCAGAAACCCCGTTTTCGACAATATCATTGATTTCGGAAAGTATCGCGTCCTGCGTACGCTTGATATTCTGCGGCTGAACGCCGGCATAAGCACAAAGATATTTCTTGTAAAAGCTGCCTGTCGCAGCGCAGTAATAGCACAGCGACTGTTTTTCTCGTATATTTCTGAAAAATCGCGACATTGTCATTCCGCCAAGAATCATGACGAACATAATATTCGCATATTTGTCCGATACATCGGGAGCTTTGAAATACATACGCACAATTGCCTGTTCCATAGGCATAGTATCGGAAACATAAACCGGCTCGGATTTAAGCGGCGATGGAATAATAGATGTTTGGCATATATCGTGACGCATTATCCCGTTGTTCACGGAAAAACTCCGTGTAAAAATCGTTTCCGCCGCCGAGAAATCGCTACTGCCCGCGCACATTATTTCGATATGCGCGGTTTCGAGGATTTTGCGGTATGCTTTATATGCCGACTGCGGCGTTACCTTTTCTGCCTGTTCGTGAGTTCCGTTCGGCGATAAAGCCTGCGGTTCGCCGACAAACGCCGTGCGTGCCGCGTTCTGCGCCGCATACGCCGCTTTATCGTTTATTACGCTGTCAATGGTGTCGATAAGCTCCGAGCGCATAAGCGCAGTAACTTGTTCATCAAACGCGCCGTTATCGGCGTTCGGATTAAGCACACACTCGCAAAGGAGCCCGCACATTTCTTCTTCTAGCTTTTCACCCTCAAGGGCATAGCGGTCGGCAAGAATGGACGCGCGGACTGAGGTACAGCGCTTGTCCCATGTTCCCAAAGAAGTTGACGAGTTCAGCGAAGCGTCATACAGTTCCGCCAATCGCTTTGACAGCTCCGAATAGCTCGGAAACCTTTTACAGCAATCCGTGAGTATATAAGCCGCCGCCGCATAATCGGCACGGGATATCTCATCGTACTCTGTATAGAACATCATTGAGATCTGGTTTGTTTTAAAACGTTTGTCAGTTATTTTATTTAAAAAAACACCGTTTGCGATTTGTTTACGTTCTAATATAATTATCAGTCCTTACTTTTTCTTTTTCGTTGATTTGCTTGTGGGATTAAGCATATCCATAACTGCTTTTCCTACCTTGCGTTCAAGTCCCGCTTTTGTTGTGGGGATACCCGTTTTACGCGCAAATTTCTGTTTTGCCTGAGTAATTCCGAGCGCGCGTTTCCACGAAAATGACACACCCGGTATTTTCAAGCCTCCGCTTTTCTTGGTTGCCATCTGACGTCCTCCTTTGTATATAATATTTGTTTTTGTTATACTATCTTTATATTATAACACATTCCTGCAGATTTTTCCATACTTTTCCGAAAAAAAGCAAAAAAATAACCCTTAATCAAAGGGTTAAATCAAATTATAAAATTATGTGTAGAACAAAAGAAAGGAGACAACTAAACAAACAAATGATACGGAGGATTTTTCCGTTTCGTTTTGTTTGATTATATTATACAGCACTATTCCCACTTTGTCAATATATTTTTGTGAACTTTTTACAAATTCGACATATTATACAAAATAAGGTTTGTTTGATTATTCAATATAACAACAAGTTTAAGTAAAATACTTAATGAAATCGTTTTCTTAAAATCAACCAAGGTCGGCTTTCATTTTTCCTCTGAAAACCGCAATCGACAAAACGGTAAACCCAAGTGCGTATGCGGAAGAAATCAGCAAGTGCGGCAGAATGTTTTCAAAATCCAGCGCGCACGCCAGCCGCGCGGCTTTTACGGAATGTACAAACGGAAGAACGTTGCAGATATCCGCGAGTATTCCGCCCGTAGCGTCAACATCAAACCAAATCCCGCCCAAAAACGACGCCAGCGAAATCACCACAGAACACAATCCCGGCGCGGCTTTTTCATTGAAAAGCGTTCCGAAAAGCAAACCCAAAGAAATCAGCATAATCATTGTCGGAATAAGCACAACAACGCTCAACAGCAGCCCGCCGATATTCAGCTCTATTCCTGTAATCGCGGAAATAACCAGCGACGCGGCGAACGCGATTACAGTCTGCAAAAGCGACAGCAACAACGACGGCAGAATATATCCCGCGATAAAGTTTCCCGACTTCATCGGCGTGGAATACAACCTCATCAGAAAAGCTCCACTGCGGTCTTTCGCGACGGTAAGACAAACGAACAGCATTACAAACGTAAGTCCGAATACCGCAATGCCGCCCGCCAGATTATCAATGCGGAAAATCGTCATATTCGTTTCTTTGGGAATACTGTCGTTCACAAGCGTCATAACAACAAGCATTACCAGCGGAAATCCCAGACAGAATATGTAGCTTAATGGGTCGCGGACAAGTTCCTTAAAATTCCGCCCCGAAAATGCAATCGTTTTGCTCATTTTACACTCTCCTTTTCCGCGATTTTAACAAACACGTTTTCAAGTCCTTTTTCTCCCGTGCGTTCTTCAAGTTCCGACAGCGTTCCCTCTTCTTTCAGAACACCGTTAATCATTATTCCGATACGGTCGGACAGCTTTTCCGCCTCTTCCATATAGTGCGTTGTAAGCACAATCGTCATACGGTTTCTCAGCTTTTCGACAACGCTCCACAGCTCACGGCGCGCCAGAACGTCAAGTCCGAGAGTAGGCTCGTCAAGGAACAGCACTTTCGGCTCTCCAATCAGAGCCATCGCAATCGACAGCTTGCGTTTCCAACCGCCCGAAAGAGTTTTCGCTCGGAAATTCTTGTATTCCGCAAGCCCGAAAAGCTCAATCATTTCGTCAACGCTCGCTTTTGTTTTTTCCTTGCCGAACTCGTAAATTCCGCAAATGAAACGCAGATTTTCTTCCACCGTCAGATTATCAGCAACGGCGGTATCCTGCGGAGAAATTCCCGTCAGCTTTTTCACCTCGGACATTTCCGAAACGCAGTTTTTCCCGCACACAAAACACTCGCCCGCCGTCGGCTTTGACAAGCAAGTCAGCATACGGATAGTTGTGGTTTTTCCCGCGCCGTTTACTCCCAAAAGAGCGTAAATCTCGCCCTCGTTCACCGCGAGGTCAAGACCCGAAACGGCGGTTTTGGTTTTGTATTGCTTTACCAATCCCTTTGTCTGTACCGCGTACATAATTTTTCTCCTTTTTACGGCTCGCTTATTTTAACAAGCGCAATTCCTTTATCCTCATCACCCAGCATTAAAAGTGTGTCCTGCGGTTCAATTCCGAACACTTCCCTACACTTTTTCGTCAACGTAATCTGCCCTTTATCGTTCACCCGAACCAGCCCGAACATATGCTGTTTCGGCGTTCCCGCACCGCTGTAAGCCGCCACATTGCGAACAAGCGAATCCACCGTTACTTCGTAAAAATCCGCAAGTGCAATTATGTTGTCGATATCGGGAAGTGTTTCACCGTTCTCCCACTTTGCGACCGCCTGTCTTGAAACGCCGATTTTCTCGGCGACTTGTTCCTGTGTATATCCGTTTTTCTTTCTGAAAAATTTCAGGTTATTAAAATCCATATCCTCACCTCTTGCAGATATTATAACATATTTACTTTTGTTTTTCAACCAACTTACCGTTACAAAAATGTTATGTTTAGTTTACATTTTCGGAATTTATTATTGTATAAAAAACGGTACCTCAAATCATTGAAGTACCGTCAAATTTATTAAGTTATGTATCAGTCTGCGTTTTTAACGACAAGCAAAGTCTGCGCTATCGGAATTACGGTTACAAGCACGTCACCGAAAGTCAACTTGTGACCGAAAAGCGCGATTACAAGCGATACAATCGCTAAAACGGAAGTTATCGCCGACCATACCAACGCTCTTTTCTTGTTATCCAACAGAGCGTTCAGCCCCGCCATACCGTAGCACACCACCGTAAACGCCACTATGAACAGGTTGCCGATAAATCCCATTACGCCGCCTGTTCTGATAGTGTTGAACATTGCGTAACCCATAAAGAACGAGCGGTTCGTTACTTTAAATGCGAAAATGCCGAATATCAGCGCGCAAACCGCCAACAGCAAACACAGCCATGATGTAACCTTTAATGCTTTTTTCATATAAGCGTCACCCCTTTGCGTTTATTATAGCATACTTGGATGGAATTGTCAATGGGGTTATTCTCAATACATCATTAGAGCGGTTAATCACACATAATATGGGTCGCTTCTATTTAAAATCTTAAACAAATCGATAAACCAACCAATACAGAAGAAACCTGCTGTGAACATATACAAAATTCCTGTTCCGATTTTTCCGTCATAAAACTTGTGTCCGCCAAAAAGTCCCAAAAACAGCCATAAGAAAAAGCAAACCCATTTGCTTTTTTTCTTTCCCATTGGTACGCCAACTGCCACAGCAGAAGCATTAGCGTTGTTGGAGTTATTTATTATAATCTGAGGTTGTTGCCCTGAAGCAGATCCTTGAAGCTGTTCGACCTGTCTGCCACAGGAAGTGCAAAGAACTGCGTCCATAGGTATCTGAGCCCCACAAAATTTACAGAATTTCAGATTACTCTGAGATACAGGCTGATTGCCCTGCGAAGTTACCGGCACTGTCTGTTGCACGGATGTATTGACAGGCGCAGCATTATTCAGATATAATTCGTCTGTCGGTACAGAAGTGTTTTCTTGCTTTACCAAATTGATACCATTATTCTGCTCACTCATTTAAATACTCCTCTCAAATATCAGAAATTAAAGTCAAACCCGCTGATTGCTGCATCCAATTGATCGTTAATACTACCAAACGCCAAATCGGTATATTTATTTGTAATCTTTGTTGCCTCGTCCATATACTTACTGGTAAGTTTCGTTGACCACTCCATATAACCCGATGCATCAAGAAGTGTATACTTCGCCATTTTATCAACACCATCAGCATTTATTTCCGCAAGCTTGTCTACTCCTTCACCGGAAATGTCAGCTAATTTTTCAGTATTACCCTTATTGGAAATCAATTTCTCAATATATTGTGCCGATAATGATTCCATTTGCTGTGAATAATCATTATATATTTCTTCAAAATTTGCCGAATCCAATTGACTTTCAGATTTTTCTTCTGACTTACTTTCAGGTTGTGATACAACGGACTGCGGTTTGCTCTCAGTTACGGAAACAGACTCTATTGAAGTTACACTGCTTGCAACAGACTGACTGCTTTCAGGTACGCTTACCGTACTGCTTTCCGTGGAGATAACGGAAGTTGCAGATTGCTTTGATGAACTTGTGGAATTTGAACTGCTTGACGTTGATTGCTGTGAACTTACCGTTGAAACTGTTGAGTTAGTAGTTGTTTCCGTCTTTTTCCCGCACCCGGTCAAACTGATAATCACCGTTGCTGCACACAACGCCGCCAGAATTCTTTTGTTATTCATAAAATAATCCCCTTTCAAGATAAAGATGTTTTAATTCACATAAGAACTACTTTGCGAATTTACAACTATATTATACAACAGGAAATTATACAGAATTACATTTTAGTTCGCATCTCGACTATTTCTGTTGAAAAATAATCAAACATAAGTATAATTTAAATATACACAGATTAAAAATGTGGTTTTCACAAATTTAACAATGCTTATAAACGGCGTTGAAAAGCGGAATTATTATATAAAACCTTTTCGCGAAATTTACAACGGCTATTATGATACGACAGTCGTGTCAAATAAACCGGAAAGGAAGATCTCCATGAACTACGGCGAAAGACTGAAAATTCTCCGCGAAAAACACGAGTTGACGCAAGCGGATGTTGCGAGTTATATCGGAACTTCCCAAAGCTATTACGCGCAATATGAAAACGGAAAACGCTCAATTCCGTTTGAACGCGCGGTAAAGCTGGCACAGCTTTACGACACCTCGCTTGACTACATAAGCGGACTTTCGGACGACATCAATCGCAAACCCCATTAAAACAAACAGGGCGGTCAATCTGACTGCCCTGTAATTTTTTTACACTATTTAATATTCTTGTTTCCTTTTCAGAATTTGTCTGATATATGCAAACGTCGCGTCCTCGCCCTCCTCTGCGACCATTCGCAGAAGTTTTTCGAGAAGTTCGGAAGTTTCGGGGTGAATTTTTCGGCGCGCTTTCCCGTTCAGAAAATACTGCAAAGCGGAATCGGGCTTGTAATTCTTACCCTGATATGTCTTGCTCGCGGCAAGGCGATCGCAGAACATCTCCGCGACAAACCGCAACGGCATTTTCACAGGTTCCATTTGTTTTGTTTTGGGATTGTAGTCCGTCCAGTATTCAAAGTGGTGACGGTTCCTGCCTTTGTGGTGCATCCACGCAAGCGAATAACCGTAAGCCTCCCGCTCGCCCTCGTTCGGCGAACGCGTACCCGTACAGAATTTCGCTCCCGGCATAAATTCGGTGGGTGTGTATTTCGATAAATCGTGCCGAAGTCCCTGCCACAAAATCCCCGCTCTCGCGCAATGCGCTATCACCTTGTGACGGTGCTTTGTTATGGTTTTGAAATGCAAAAGCGCGGATTTTAACGACATACAACTTCATACTCCTTTATGTTCTGTAAATGCCGTTAAACACAGGGCGCAGCTTTTTGTAAAGAACAAGCGATATTATCGACGCTATCAGTCCCTTTGCGAATGTAAACGGCATATTGAAAATCACAAGGCACTCCGCGAGATTGTCAACACTCGGAAGAATTGATTGATACATACCGATAATCGCTTCCGTTGGAAGTACCGTTGCGTTATAAATCGGATAAACGATAAAATAGTTTGAAACAAAGCTCAACAGAGCCATTGTAACCGACCCCGAAAGACAGCCGATAACGGCGCGCGACAGCTTTGAGTTTTTATGCGTAAGTATTCCCGCGGGAAGTACAAGAAATACTCCGAGCAGGAAGTTGGACAGTTCCCCAACACATCCAGTCGCCGATGTAAAGCAACCGAAAATGTTCTTTACAAGGCACACAAACACACCCGACAGCGGACCCATTGTCATTGACGATAGAACCGCGGGAACGTCCGAAAAGTCAAAGCTGATGAACGACGGCATAAAAGGCAGTTCAAATTTCAGCTCCGACAGCACAGCGGACAGTGCCGCCATAAGTGCGGTGAACACCAGCCGCCTTACATCAAACTTCTTTGTTAATTTTGCGTTTTCCATAAAAATTCCCTTTCCTCGGGGGAAAGCAGAAACCCCTAAAAACCGCGCAAACGATTTCAAGGGGGCAACAAATATTTCTAATATTTGCGTTCTGATTCTTTCATCCGGACTATACCGTCGGTATCGGAATTGCACCGATTCAGCTGCAAATGCAGGTCGCGGACTTTCACCGCCGGTGGGGAATTTCACCCCGCCCCGAAACAGATTGTTATTTGTGAATTTCTTCACTCTTGTATTATATTACTTTTCTGATGATTTGTCAATAGGAAAATCGGAATTATTTTCGTTATTTTGTTTTTTAGGTTCTTTGCAATTTTTCTTTTCGATGTGTATACGCAAAAAAGTCGGATAACCCGCGCTTGATTTCACAATACGCTTGTTTTTTTCGTGGAACACCGTAAGCACGATATTCACCCCAATCAACAAAGCATACCGTGCGTCCGCCAGCAGGAGCAAAGCCGAAAAAGCTGTCACGGCGATAAGGTTTCTGCGCCATAATCCGAACACAAAAAACGCAACGACAAACAAAATACTAATAGTATTTTCAAGCCACACAATTCGGGGATTCAGCAGAAATATAACGCCATTCGGTATCATACCGGGAATTATAAGCAATCCGATATTAAGTATCAGAAAGATATTTTCCAGCCATCTCAGATTGCGTTTCATTTTCTGGTTCAGCACCATTTGTTCGTTGTATTTCTCAACCGCCGATACAAGTTCGGGATCGGTATTTGTATACACCGTCAGAACACCGCTGTCCAGAACTTCCTTTGGAATATCCATCAAATCACCTCAAATTCAGCGAATAATAACAATGCAAAACACTGCTGCGGCGGCAATAAAAACTCCGCCGATTATCGCTCTTATTATGCCGGATTTTGTAATTTTTTTCCCGATAAACGCGGAAATCACCAATCCTACACCAACGCACACAAGAGCTATACAGCCAATAAGCAAAGCAAAAAAAGCGGTTTCTCCGTTCAAAGCAATCTCCTCACTCGATATTCTGTATCTGTTCGCGGATTTTTTCTATCTCGGCTTTCTGCTCGACCACTACCTTTGTTACCTCAATGTCCTGTACCTTTGAACCTATCGTGTTTGTTTCGCGGTTCATTTCCTGTACAAGAAAATCGAGCTTTCTTCCAATCGGTTCGGTGCTTTCAAGCATTTCGCGGAACTGCGCGATATGCGAACGCAGTCTGACAGTTTCCTCATCAACAGCTGTTTTCTCGGAAAAAATACCCGCTTCGAGAAGTATTCTGTTTTCGTCAACGTCTTTTCCCTGCAACACTTCGCACATCTTATCATACAGACGTTTACGGTAGTTTTCAACGATAACGGGCGAGCGTTCCTCAACGAACGCGACGTTTTTCTCGATTGTATCCAAACGTCCCGAAATGTCCGCTTTCATACGCGCACCTTCGTTTTCGCGCATTGCGATAAAGTTCGCGAGAGCCTCCTCGGTAACTGTTTTCAAATCCGCCCACATTTGTTCCTCGTCCGCCTCTTCCTTTACAACCGTGAAAGCATCGGGAAGTCTCAGCACGGACGACAGCGCAAGGTCGTCTGTGAGATTGAGTTCGCCCTGTATTTCCCGCAGAGCCGTTATATACTCGGAGATAACCTCCTTGTTCGCCGTGATTTTCTCGGAAACTGCGGTTACGTTCTGCACAAGAACGGCAACCTCAACTTTTCCGCGGGATATTTTTCCCTGCAAAAGCGATTTCAGCTTTTCCTCCGTGAACGTGTAAGCGCGCGGAAGTTTTGAAGAAAACTCATAGTAACGGTGGTTCACCGAACGTATCTCAACGGTGATGTCACGTCCGTTCAGAACCTCGTGCCCTCTTCCGAAACCCGTCATACTCTTTATCATAAACTAATCCTTTCAATAGTTTTCATTGCATAATTTCAAAAGGCGCGGACGATTGTACCTTTGCACAATTACAAAAACCAAGTCCACAAGCGCGCCCAATATTCCCGTAATCAGGAACGCAGGGAAC
>JALEQE010000149.1 GCA_022766825.1 Oscillospiraceae bacterium
TTGTACATATTTGTGCAGTTTGCCTATATAGATAATTGTCTATTTCAATAATAGAAAAATATGTTTGCGGTATAATAATTATAGGCATTTTATGGAAATAACTGTAAATTTGTCAAATCTACTTATAATTTCGGAGGAATTAAAATGAATTTTAAAAAGACGGTCGCGGCAGTGCTGGCGGCGGGAATGTTGGCAAGCTTGCTTTCAGGGTGCGGAGATAAAAATAAACCTTCTGAACAAATAACACAACAGGTTCAGTTGCAAGATGAAATAGATAAATCTATTATTAAAAGTAAAGTTACCTCTGTTGACCGCACAGCCAAATATATGCTTGATGAAGTAAACGTTTGGTTGGTAGATGAACTTATAGCCAGTGGAAATCCAATTTCTTCGGCTATAATAATTATTTCTGCAGATAAAGGAAACGTGACACTTACTAATACACCAAAAAATCCGCTAACCATTCCAAATAGCTAGAAGAAATTATTGAAGATAACTATGCTGATAATACTTTTTATTCAGAAGTGTTTATCAACGATGAAGGTAAAGCTTGGGCAGTAACATTTGTTGAAGGGTTATCAAATGTTGACGATGGCGTTTTA
Source organism: Oscillospiraceae bacterium (assembly GCA_022766825.1). Classification (GTDB taxonomy): domain Bacteria; phylum Bacillota; class Clostridia; order Oscillospirales; family Ruminococcaceae; genus CAG-115. Next base: position 603 of record JALEQE010000149.1, read on the forward strand.
CCCACTAAAAGCGATTTTAAAAACGGAACATTTGCTTGGAAAGATGAAGAACATATTGGAATGACGAGGTCAGGTTTAATTGTAGGAACAATTCCTAAACTTATGATAAAAAAATAAGCATCAAAAAGTCGATTGTAACAATACAGTCGGCTTTAATTTTGCTGTGACAGCGATGATAAAATTGTGTGATAGAATATTAGGTTGAAATATAAGTTGAAATAATGATTTGAACGGTTTAAATATATCTATGCATTTCAATCGGCTTGCCGTTTTCAATGTAAATGCGCGGTACGCGTGTGCCTATTGCGCACAAAAGCTCATAATTTATCGTGCCTATTCTGTGCGCCGCCTCTGTCACCGAAGAACCGCCCTCGATTTCGTTTGAGTACACAACCACCTCGTCACCCAGCTTGACATCGGGAATATCCGTAACATCAACAAGCGTCTGGTCCATACATATACGTCCGCATACGGGCGCGGGCTTTCCGTTTATCATAACGTTCCAATTGCCCGAAAGCCGCCTGTTGAAACCGTCCGCGTAGCCGCACGGGATAAGCGCAAGTTTTGTGTCGCGCGTTGCCGTGAACGTTCTGCCGTAGCTTACGGTTGTGCCGGCGGGTATTATTTTCAGCTGACTTACAACCGACATCAGACGGAATATCGGACGAATGCCGTCGGGTATCGGAAAACGCTTGTCGGGTTTCTGACCATACATTATAATACCCGCGCGTACCAATTGACCCTCGTAATCACCGTGATAGATTATACCGCCGCTGTTCTGCGTGTGGGTGGGAAGTCCGCGCTTTTTGCACATTCCGATGATTTTCGCCTGCTGTTTGTCCGTATATTCAATATCGGATTGTTCCAGACTGTCGGAAACGGCAAAATGCGTGTAAGCGGCGCGGCAGTCCAAGCCTTTTTGCGCGAGAATGAAATCAAGCTGATTTTCCTCGGTAATTCCCACACGGCTCATTCCCGTGTCGATTTTTATGTTTACGGGAATTTTAACGTTGTTTTCCAAAGCCGCGTCCGACAGTTCTTTTGCATATTCCGTGTCGCCGACCGTAAATATGTAATTCTTATCTAGATTTTCCAAAACAAGGGATATATCGCAGTAACCGAAAATAAGTATTTCGCCCTCTATTCTGCCGGAAGAAAGCTGTTGAGCCTCCCACAGATTTGACACGGCAAAGTGCTTGACGCCGCAATCGTTTATAGCTTTTGCGCATTGAACATCGCCGTGACCGTAAGCGTTTGCCTTTACAATCGCGATTATGTCCTTTCCACGTGATATTTCGCGGATTTTGGCGATATTGCTTTTAAGTACGTCCAGATTGATTTCAGACCAGGTTCTTTTGTAAAAATTCTTCATGACTTTACCTCTTATACTTGAAATTTTCAAAAAAACGTGTTATAATATATATCAAGTGCACAAGGCGGCATGATGTATTGCAACGGAAATATATTCCCGTGTGTATTATACTGTATTTGAAATGCTTTTTTGTCTGCCGTGGGATGTGCCTCTTAATATTATATTACTGTTTATCAAAAAAATCAATAGATATTTTTTGTTTGTTATTAAAAGCTTTGAAAATCGGAAAGGAAATCAGTGACTATGTATGTTCGCAGGAAAAGTAACTGGTATATATATTTTATTGCATTCGGAGTAACGCTTGTATTTGCATTTGTTGCGATACTCGCTTTCAGTTGGTATCTTTTTCCGTCAGATACGCAGGATACCGGTATTGACAAAACAACGGGAGAGCTTGCCGATGATTTTGTTCCCACAGCGGAACACAGTTTTAATTTGTTGGGTATGATATCCGACGGTGTGAATGATAATCCTGAATTTTTCTTTATGGTTGAGTATAACGCGCCTGAAAACAGGATAGTATTTGTTCCGCTACCTGAAGGAATCAGTGTTGGAAGTGAGGGTAGAACGCTCCCGAACGTGTATGCGGCTCAGGGCGGCGCGCAAGTTGTAAAAGCTGTTGAAAACGAGGTAGGAATAAGCTGCAACGCTTTTGTCAAGATGGATAAGCTCAGTTTTGAGGATTTGCTCACATCGTTCGGAAACGTTGAATATAGCTTGTCCAAAACCATTATGATTGATGATAAAGAGAGTGGTAAAATAGTAACATTCAATTCCGGAAGACAGCTTCTCAAATCTGAGGATATATATCAGCTAATCATTGACGCTGATTATGAAGAGGGAGAGTCTTACAAATTCAAGTTGTTCGGCGACATTATTTCCGAGCTTGTCAATCAAAATTATCGTAATGTTGATGGTAATCTTCTTGATACTTATTTCAGTATGATAATGAAAAATTCTGAAACCAATCTGACAGAGGATATATACAAGCAACACAAAGCAGCGCTTTTGAACACGGTAGAATATGGTGTATCGCCTGCGGAATTTTATGTACCGTATGGTGAATTTACCGATGACGGTGGATTTAAAATCGCTGATAACTCCGTAATTTCTATAAAGCAAAAAGCGGGACTTGCGTAAAGGAGCGTTTTTATGGACGAAAAAATTCAAAGAATAATGGATAATCTTCAACTGAACAAGATGAAACCGTATTATGCCGAAAATCGTGATGAACTTTTAGGTATAATACGCGAGCTTGTGAAGAACGACAAGCTGATAACTTCGGGCGGTTCGGTTACATTGAAAGAAAGCGGCGTTATTGACTTGCTCAATACTGAATTCGGCGGGGCTTATTTAGATCGTTCGGCAGGCAAAGACAGGGAAGAGGTTGAAGAGATAATGCGCAAAGCGTTCGTTTCGGATACATTTCTTGCGAGCGCGAATGCGATTACCGAAAACGGAGAGTTGTACAATGTTGACGGCAACGGCAACCGTGTTTCTGCAATGATTTTCGGACCGAAACAGGTTATAATTGTCGCGGGCATGAACAAAATTGTAAAAGACCTTGACGAGGCGAAAAAACGAGTGGAAACAATCGCCGCGCCGAAAAATACCGTTCGCCTTGAAAAAGCGACGCCTTGCGCGAAAACAGGCGTTTGCGGTCATTGTCATACTGACGACAGAATCTGCTGTTCTTATGTAACGATAGCGCAACAGCGTGTTGCTGACAGAATAAAGGTAATTATTGTTAATGAAAATCTTGGTTATTAAATACATAAAAAGAAAGGATTATGATTATGGCTATTTTAAAACTGATTGCACCATGTAAGGATTATCTTTGGGGCGGAAACAGACTTCGCGAGGAGTACGGAAAGAAACTCGATTCGGACAAGATTG
>JALEQE010000181.1 GCA_022766825.1 Oscillospiraceae bacterium
ATCTCCCTTGCCGCCGTCGAGCAGTATCAAATCGGGCAGCGGCGAAAAGTTTTCGTCGCCGTCAAGATAACGCTGCAAACGCCGCCGCAAAACTTCCTGCATACACGCGTAGTCGTTCTGTCCGTCAACGGTTTTTATCGCAAATTTTCTGTAACCCGCTTTGTACGGTCTGCCGTTGCGATATACAATCATACCGCCGACAACGCCCGTATCTCCGAAATTGGATATATCGTAGCTTTCGATTATATTCGGGACTTTCTCCAAGCCTAGCAGAGTTTTAAGGTCTTCAAGCGATTTTATTTCTTTCGCCGTTCTTCCAACTTTCAGCGCGAGATATTCACCCGCGTTTTTCTGCGCCAGCAGAACCTGCGCCATACCGTCGCCGCGGTGCGGTATCACGAACTTAACCGCGTGATTTACCTGTCCGCGCAAAAGCTCCGTTAAAATCTGCTCGTCGTCAAATTCATCATCAACGTAAATTTCTTTCGGAATATCCGATTGTTTGGTGTAGTAATTCAAAAGAAAATCACGGCGCATTTCGCTTTCGGCGTATTCCTCGCCGATAAAGAAGTTTTCCTTATCAACAAGCCGCCCGCCGCGGTATTTTATCACGGCGAAACTTGCCATACCGACATTCACCGCCATACCGACAATATCGTATTCCTGTTTGAAATCGAGTATTTTCTGCTGCGCCGTAAGTCGTGTAATCGCGGCTATTCTGTCACGATAACGCGCGGCTTTCTCAAATTCGAGATTTTCGGCGGCTTGCTCCATCTGCGCGGTCAATTCGTCAACGGAAGCGCGGCTGCCGTCTTCAAGATATTTCAGCGCCTCTGCGATTATCTTCTTGTATTCCTCCGACGAAATCTTTCCCTCGCAAACGCCCATACACCGCTTTATGTGGTGATTTAAGCACGGACGTTCCTTGTTGAAATCACGCGGAAACTTTTTCTTGCAAGTAGGCAAACAAAAAATGGTATTTGCCTCCTCGACCGCCTGCTTTACGGTAAATCCGCTCGTAAACGGTCCGATATAATCCGCGTTTTTGTCGTTCGTATTAAGCGCATACGTTATGCGGGGATATTCCTCGTGCGAAATCTTGATGTAATTGTAACCCTTATCGTCTTTCAACAGAATATTATATTTCGGCTGGTGCAGTTTTATAAGACTGCATTCAAGCACAAGCGCGTCAAGCTCCGTTTGAGTTACGATAAACTCAAAGTCGTAAATATGCTCCACAAGCTTTATCGTTTTGGGAGTGTGTTGCGAATTTGAACGGAAATACGATGTAACGCGGTTTTTAAGCGCCTTTGCCTTCCCGACATAGATTATAGTCCCCTCGGCGTTTTTCATAAGATAAACGCCGGGTTCAAGCGGGAGATGATTAGCTTTGTCACGCAAAAACGGTAAACGTTCGTTCATGCAAAAACCTCCCCCTTTTCTGTATACACATTATATTGTATCACATTTTGTCGAAAATTACAAGGGGTAAAGCCAATTTTTTGCGAAGCGTCCGCATTTTTTCATATTTGCGGAAAACGCCGTAATAAACCGCGGTTTAAGAGCATAAATATCTTAAGGCAACACCGCACAATTAACGGCTAACGCCTTTGTTCAGACGACGTTACCGTCGTCTAGCGCTTTGCTTGCATATTTTTCCGTCATCTTGCCCAAATTTCGTTTTACGGGCATCAGCCCGTAAAACGAAATTTGTACAACCTGCCGCCGACACGAAGTCGGAAGGCGTTCGCCCAAGCGGCGCAGGACGCACCGCACAAAAGGCGAACGCACTATTAATCTGACGGAGCAATCAAACGACAATAATTATGCGGTGCTGCCTTAAAAAGTCATTCGGGAGGTACTTATGGAAGAAACGAAAAAAATGATAGAAAAGTATAAACGCGAACTTATGGAATTGAGCCGAACAGCCCCTCAGCCTGTCCGTGAAGAAAAAACCACCGAAAACAAACCAACGAAACCGCCGCAGGTGATAGGCTATGTATCCGAAGAAAGCGGTGAATTTCCATCGGTGTTTGACAAATTCATCACGGACGCTATTGAAAACAACGACATAGAAACCGTTCAAAACGAAAACACGGATATGGACGAACCTGAGGAAGAAACCGATGAATATACGGAATACGAAACCGACGAATTAACCGAAACACCCGACGAAACGCTTTCCGAAAACAATTATGAAACGGACGAAAACGCCGTAAACGAAAACCAACAGATTGATTATGAACAGGGTACGGGAGAATCCATATCCAATTTCCCGGTATCCGAATATTCAAGCTATGAGGAATTTGAGGCGCGTAACAAGGGCGGAGGAACGCTGGAATTCAGGGTATCCGAGGCAAGGGGCGCTTTCCCCGTAGAACTCGCGAAAATCGTTGTTACAACGCGCATTGACAACCGTGATCACGAAATGTTCAACGCTGTTACCGACAAAAGCGGCGCAACACGGGCAAGAATATTGCCCGCTCCTCCGAAAGCGCTTTCACAGCTTTCAAAAAACAGCGTTCAGCCATTCGCTTTATACGACGCGACCGTTGAAAAAGACGGTTATACTAAAGTAATTCTGCGCGATATTCCGATATTTGACAGTGTTCAGTCCGTGCAGAGCGTTTCAATGCTGCCGGAATCGGAAGCCGGAAACACCGAAGAGATAACGGAGGTCCCAAATGCCAAGTAATCTGCCCGTAATTCCCGAAAGAATTGTCGTTCATCTGGGAACACCCGACGAGGAAGCTATGAATGTTTCGGTGACATTCCCCGATTATATAAAAAACGTTGCGTCAAGCGAGATTTTCCCAACGTGGCCTGAGGCGGCGCTCCGCGCGAATATTTACGCGCAGATCTCATTCGCGCTGAACCGCGTCTACCTTGAATGGTACAGAAGCCGCGGATATGATTTTGATATAACGAACTCCACACAGTACGATCAGGCGTTTGTTTATGGAAGGGATATTTTCTCGAATATATCCGATATAGTGGACGAGATATTCAACAACTATATTGTAAGGCGCGGCAGCGTTGAGCCGCTTTTTGCAATGTTCTGCAACGGAACAACCGTAACCTGCGACGGACTTTCACAATGGGGTACTGTTCCGCTCGCAAATCAGGGTTACACGCCATATGAGATTTTACAGCATTACTACGGCGATGATATAGATATTGTCTATAACGCTCCCATTTCGGAAAATATTCCGAGTTACCCGGGAACTCCGTTCGGATTCGGCTCGGTGGGCAACGAAGTCAGAATACTGCAAACCGAACTCAACAGAATTGCACAGAACTATCCCGCGATTCCCAAAATTTACCCTGCAAACGGTATTTTCGGCGAACGCACCACCGAAGCCGTTATGGAATTTCAACGTGTGTTTGGCTTACCGGTAAGCGGCATTGTCGATAAATCGACATGGTACAGAATAAAGTTCATTTTTACGGCGGTAAAAGGATTAGCGGAGCTTGTGGGAGAAGGTCTTACAGCGGAAGAAATTGCACAACCGTGGGGCGGCGGGCAGCTGAAAAAAGGCGACTATGGTCAGAAAATCAGAGCGTTGCAGTATTTTCTGAATGTCATCGCGTATTTCAACCCCGAAATACCTTCCGTTACAGCAAACGGCGTTTTCGACGACGAAACAGAACAGGCGGTTCGTGCGTTTGAGAAATTCTACGGACTTAATCCCGATGGAATTGTCGATTTCAAGACGTGGACGCTTATCACGGAAATATACACGAATATCGTTAAAGGTCTTCCGGCGAGATATGAGGGTGCAGCGGCGGAACTTTTCCCGGGATATATGCTCACTCCGGGAATGAGGAACAATGACGTTAAGGAATTTCAGACGTATCTGCGTGTTATCGGGCAGAACATCGCGCAAATCCCCGTTATTGAGGCAACGGGATATTTCGGTCCCGAAACCGAGCGAGCCGTTACAATTTTCCAGCGCCTTTACGGTTTGGAGCCGTCGGGAGTTGTAGGTGCGCCGACCTGGGACGCCGCGGCAAAAGAATACAACTACATTAAATTCGGCACGGAACGCACGGGATAATATCCGAAACCACAAATAAAGAAAACCCCCGACACAATCGGGGGGAAATTATTGGGACAATTTGATAAAAAATACAATCGCGTATGCAAATAATATTGATAAGATTTGTCCCTTTTGCAAAATGGAAGATGAATCGAGGTCAAAAGATGAAATGATTATCTGAACATATTTTACTATGTATTCTGAAACGTATCGTTGAATGTATCGCCTGTTGATTTCGACCACGCCTTTATTCTATCAGATTTTTCACACTATGTCAACTATTGTTACAAAACTGTAAGGATATTGTAATCAATTTGCAATATGTTGTAATTGTTCTGTAATTTTTTATATTAGTATAATTACTAAAATCAATTTACACTCTGCATATTTATAACTTTTTAAGCAATTACTTTCGCTTTTTTAAAAAATATATTAAATTTTTGAAAACGCCTTGACAAATCTCCGTAATTACTATATAATAGAAATACAGTTTCTAAAAAATACAACATATAGTGGAAAGCAGGAATTACATAATGTCAATGATAACAATGATAAAAAAGCGCGACGGCAGAGAAGTACCGTTCAACATCGAAAAAATCGCGAACGCGGTGCTTAAAGCTGCGCAGTCCGTCGGAGGAAACAACTACAACGAGGCATTAGAAATCGCGGACAAGGTCTGCCAGAAGCTCTCCGAGAAAATCATTGGGCGCAATCCGTCCGTTGAGGAAGTTCAGGATATGGTGGAGCGCGTGCTTATTGAAGAGGGACACACCAGCACTGCGAAAGCGTACATTCTCTACCGCGCGGACAGAACAAGAGCTAGAGAAATGAACTCAACGCTGATGAAAATCTACGAAAACCTCACTTTCACATCGGCGGCAGACAGCGATATAAAACGCGAAAATGCGAATATCGACGGCGATACCGCAATGGGTACAATGCTGAAATACGGCAGTGAGGGCGCAAAGCAGTTCAACGAAATGTATGTGCTCGACCCCGTTCATTCCAACGCGCACATAAACGGTGATATTCACATTCACGACCTAGATTTTCTCACACTTACGACAACCTGCTGTCAGATAGATCTGCTGAAATTGTTTGAAAACGGTTTTTCAACGGGTCATGGCTTTCTGCGTGAACCGAACGATATTTTAAGCTATGCCGCTCTTGCCTGCATAGCGATACAGTCCAACCAAAACGACCAGCACGGCGGACAATCGATACCGAATTTCGATTACGCTATGGCGGAGGGCGTTAAGAAAACGTTCAAGAGAATTTACGTCACCAACCTCGCGAAAGCGGTTACATATTCTACGGAAGGTCTTGACTACAACGAAACTCTGAATAAATTCAAAGAAACCGAAAAGCATATCGAAAACGAATTCAATCTGTACCCCAAACTTCAAAACAATTACGATTACAAGGCGAAAGAATGGGAAATTCTTGCCCCCGAATACGGCGACAAGTTCGGAGAAATGCAGGACAAAGCTGAGAAAATCGCCGAACAGGAAACCGACCGCGCCACATATCAGGCTATGGAAGCGCTTATCCATAACCTCAACACGATGAACTCCCGCGCGGGCGCACAAAACCCGTTCTCCTCGATTAACTACGGCACGGACACCTCACCCGAAGGACGAATGGTTACAAGAAACGTTATGCTCGCCGAAGAAGCAGGCTTGGGAAACGGCGAAACACCGATTTTCCCGATACACATTTTCAAAGTCAAAGAGGGCGTGAACTACAACGAGGACGACCCGAACTACGATTTGTTCAAACTCGCGATGCGCGTTTCCGCAAAGCGTATGTTCCCGAATTTCAGCTTTATTGATGCACCGTTCAACCTGCAATACTACAAAGAGGGCGACTACAACACCGAAATCGCGTATATGGGCTGCCGCACGCGCGTTATCGGAAATGTGTACGACCCGTCGCGCGAAATTGTCACAGGACGTGGCAACCTCAGTTTTACCACAATCAACCTTCCCCGCCTAGGAATTGAGGCGCACAAGGATATTGACGCGTTTTACAAGAGCCTTGACGAAATGATGAACCTTGTGTTCGATCAGCTGTTGCAGCGTTTCAAGATACAATGCGCAAAGCACGTCAAGAACTATCCGTTCCTTATGGGACAGGGCGTTTGGATCGATTCCGAAAAGCTTTCTGAGGATGACAGCATTGCGGAAATCCTGAAACACGGCACTCTTTCCGTTGGATTTATCGGTCTTGCGGAGTGTCTGAAAGCGCTTATAGGCGTTCATCACGGCGAAAGCGAAGAGGCGCAGAAGCTCGGTCTTGAAATAATTACACATATGCGTGAAAAGGTTGACGATGAAGCAAAAAAGACGGGACTGAATTTCAGCCTGCTCGCAACGCCTGCTGAGGGACTTTCGGGACGTTTCATCAAGATAGACAAAAAGCGTTACGGTGAGATTGAGGGTATCACCGACAGAGATTTCTACACCAACTCTTTCCACGTTCCCGTTTATTACAACATAAGCGCGTTCAAGAAAATTCGCCTTGAAGCACCTTATCACGCTTTGACAAACGGCGGTCACATCAGCTATGTTGAGCTTGACGGCGACCCGCTGAAAAACCTTGATGCGTTTGAGCAGATTGTTCGCTATATGAAAGAACAGGGTATCGGCTACGGCGCGATAAATCACCCGATTGACCGTGACCCGTGCTGCGGTTTTACGGGAATTATCGATGACGAATGCCCGCAATGTCACCGCCACGCCGAGGAAATCAAAATCGACAGAATAGAGCGACCGAAAAAATTCATTACAAAAGAATAATTGAAGCAGCCGCCGCGTGCGGCTGTTTTGCTGAAAGGAAAAACTATGGAAATACGAATTGCGGGAACAATATCCGAATCTATCGTTGACGGTCCGGGTTTTCGGTATACAATTTTCGTGCAGGGTTGCCCGCACCATTGCGAGGGCTGCCATAATCCGCAAACGCACGATTTCAACGGCGGCAGAATTGTATCAACAGACGAACTGTTCAGCGAATGTCTTGACGACCCGTTGAACAAGGGAGTTACTTTTTCGGGCGGCGAACCGTTCTGTCAGCCCGAACCGCTATACGAACTCGGAACGCGTTTCAAAGAACGCGGACTTAATTTGTGGAGTTACAGCGGGTGGACGTTTGAGGAACTGCTCCAAAAAGCAAAACACGAGGAGTATGTCGGAAAACTTTTATCGATACTTGACGTGCTTGTTGACGGACGGTTTATTCTCTCTCGGAGAAGTCTTGCGCTGCAATTCCGCGGCAGCGACAATCAACGGCTGATTGATGTTCAGAAAAGTCTAAGGACAGGCAGTGCGGTTCTGTTTGATGAATAACCGGTATTTCTTTTTTTACACACAGAAAACGCCCCGGGCTTTCGCTCGGGGCATTCTCTCTAAAAAAAAACACATATGTGAGGAAATATCACTTTCTCTTCTTAGCTGTTGAAACAACAACTACTGCTCCGGCTGCAAGAATTGCAGGAGCAATTGCAAGTGCAATACCTGTGTTAGGGTTATTGCTGCCGGGTGTTTCCGTATTGCTGCTGTCATCAGGCTTAGGAGCGTCTGCCTTGAAAGATACGTTTACCTTGATATCAACAGGCTCATCCTTTGCGATTACCTTAACATAAGCTCCGCCATTCTTTGTGGTATCAAACAGAGCCATTTCGTTTTCTGTGATAGTCCAGAATGTTTAAGGATAGTTTTGTGTTATCTCTATCCTGATAACATTACATCACAATAAATATAATTTGTCAAGCGTAAAAATGTAATTTTTTATCTTAAAATAATATATAATATTCTAAAAAAAGGAGGTAAATTTTATGAATGTTGCACAAAGGCTTATTGAACTCCGCAATATGCGGGGTATAACGA
>JALEQE010000007.1 GCA_022766825.1 Oscillospiraceae bacterium
TATTTATCCATGTTATACGGAAATCATTCGTTTCCAGCCCCTTAAAATACTGAATTCCCTCGTTTTCGACGCCCTGAGCAGCAAGAGTTGTCTGCATACGCAGTTGTTTTCTTTGAATGCCTGTAAAATATTCAAACAAAACACCCATAAACAACACAACCGACGCTAAAAACACGCCAAGGGTAACAAAAAAAATCGAACGGAAAATTCGCTTGGTCATATCTGCCCCTCCATTCGATAGCCGACTCCGCGAACCGTTTGAATATAATTTCCGCACTCACCCAATTTGGTACGAAGTGTACCGATATGAACATCAACGGTTCGGGTTTCGCCGAGATAATCGACCCCCCAGATACTTTGCAGAAGATGTTCTCTTGTAAACACAAGACCTAAGTTTTGGATAAACTTTTTGAGAATCTCATATTCTTTCAAAGTCAGCTGAACGCGTTCTCCATTTGCCGTGACAGTATGATTTGACGTGTTCATTATCAATTTGCCGACCTGCAGAATATCCGATTTTTCTTTTTTCTCTGTACGACGCAGAACCGCCTTTACTCTTGACACCATTTCCATCATTCCGAAAGGTTTTACCAAATAATCATCAGCGCCGTAATCAAGTCCGATTACTTTGTCATACTCCGTTCCCTTCGCTGTTTCCATAATCACGGGAATATCCGAAGTAAGAGTATTATCTCGCAAACGTCTTAAAATAGTAACACCATCTTCACCGGGCAACATAATATCAAGCAAAATCAAGTTCGGGACTTCGTTTTGCAGCGCCTGAAACAATCCTTCACCGTCAGTAAATCCTTTTGCCTCAAATCCAGACGCGTTCAGAGTATATATCATAAGATCGCGGATCGCATTGTCATCTTCAACACAGAAAATCATTCTACCACTTCATTTCTTAGTTATTTGGTATCCAACTTCTATTATATTGTACTCTTTTTTTCAAAATTTTTCAAGTAGGAAAACTCTGTTTTATGACGGTGTTTCTTCAATATGATGTCCGAGTATGGAAAACTGAACCCACTCAGCAATATTTGTAGCGTGGTCGCCTATTCGCTCAAAATATTTCGCGATCATAAGCAAATCAAGCGCATATTCACCGTCGTTGGGAGTTTCCGAAATAGTGTTGATTAAACTGTTTTTAACTCTGCTGAAACAATCATCTACAACATCATCATATTCTATCACGGCTTTTGCCAAATCCAAATCTTTTTTAACGTATGCGTCAACACTATCTGTCACCATTTTAATTGTTGATTGTTCCATTTCGTAAATCGGAAGAGTTTTCGGAGGAACCCTGCCATTCAAAAAAGTTATGATTTCCGCGATATCTTCTGCCTGATCGCCGATACGTTCCATATCGGTTATCATTTTCAGGGCGGCTGAAATCTGTCGCAAATCGCGGGCGACAGGTTGCTGTTGCAAAAGCAGTTTAAGGCAAAGTCCCTCTATATCGCGTTCCTTCTGGTCAACTTCGTTATCGATATTTACAACTTTTTTCGCAAGAGTTACATCGCCCTCCGAAAGCGCCTTTGAAACAAGAGCGATTGCCTCTTCACACAACGCTCCCATTGAAATAAGTTCATTATTCAGTAAAGCCAGTTGTTCGTCAAACTTGCTTCTCATCAACCAAACCTCCCCGTTATATAGTCTTCCGTCCGTTTATCAGTCGGCGTTGAGAAGAGTACCTCCGTATCACCGTATTCGACAAGTTCACCCAAAAGGAAAAATGCGGTTTTATCTGAAATTCTCACTGCCTGCTGCATATTATGCGTTACCATAATAATTGTATATTTGTCCTTAAGCTGAACGGCAAGCTCTTCGATTTTGGAAGTGGAAATAGGATCCAACGCGCTTGTCGGTTCATCCATCAAAAGCACTTTCGGCTCTACGGCGAGAGCGCGGGCTATGCACAATCTCTGCTGCTGACCGCCGGAAAGTCCCAACGCGCTCTTTTTTAGCCTGTCTTTGACTTCATCCCAAATCGCCGCTCCGCGCAGAGAACGCTCTACAATATCATCAAGCTTGACGCGGCTTTTGATTCCGTGCGTTCTCGGTCCGTAAGCAACGTTGTCATAAATGCTCATAGGAAAGGGATTGGGTTTCTGAAATACCATTCCAATTTCTTTTCGTATGGAATTCACATCAACCTTCGGGTCATAAAGATTTATATCGCCGTAACGAATATCACCCGTAATCTTAACATCGGGTATCAGATCATTCATACGGTTCAGCGATTTCAGGAACGTGGATTTTCCGCAGCCGGAAGGTCCTATAAGCGCGGTAATGCTGTTTTCGGGAATTTCCATATTTATGTTTTTCAAAGCCTGCGACTTCCCGTACCACAAGCACATATCTTTTACGGAAATAATGGTATTCATAGGTCTCTCCTCTTTTTAAAGTACCTTTTTATCAATTCCGTAACCAGATTGATAATAAGCGTCAATATCATAAGTACCGCGGCAATCGCAAACGCCACCTCAAATTCACCCTGTTCCTTTGCATAGAAATAAAGCGCGACTGTAAGCGTTGAACCCGAACTTACCATACCCTGAATTATTCCGTTCAGAGCGTGGGCAAATCCTGCTGTAAACAACAGCGCCGCCGATTCTCCGAGAATACGGCCAATTGACAAAATACAGCCTGTGATAATTCCGTCAACACAGCCGGGAAGTACAACGGTCCTTATTACACGCCATTTTCCCGCGCCAAGTCCGAATGCACCCTCACGATAACTTTGCGGAACAGTTTTTAGGCTCTCCTGTGTTGTTCTCATAATTGTCGGTAAATTCATTATCGCAAGCGTCAGCGCACCGGCGATAAGTGAAGTCTTCATATTAAGGAACTGACAGAAAAAGAGCATTCCGACAAGTCCGTAAATAATCGAGGGTATGCCGGAAAGAGTTTCCGCGGCATATTCGATTATTGAAACGAGCTTTTTGTTCTGCGCGTACTCGTTTAGATATACCGCCGCTCCTACTCCGAGCGGGATAACTACTAAAAGCGTTGCAATGATTATATATAATGTATTGAGAATATCGGGAAGTATTCCTATTTTACCGGTCACATAGCTTGGTTTTGTCGAAAGAAGTTCCCATGTGATATTGGGCAGACCTTTCGCCAGAACATATACAATAAGAAACACCACCAAAGAACAGGTAATTATTACGGACAACGCCATCAGAAGTTTCATAATGCTGTTGTAACATTTTCGTTTTGGTGAAATATTGCTTTTTTTCATTTTCTCACTCCTTATCGCGTTTCAGGAAAAAGTTCAGTGCGGCATTTATCAGCATAATAAACAAGAACAATACAAGAGCTATTGAAAATAGTGCCTGACGCTGCAAGCCGCTTGAATATGACATTTCACTTGCCACAGCAGTTGTGAGAAAACGCACACTCTGGAACAAAGACGGCATATTTGACGCATTGCCCGAAACCATAATAACCGCCATCGCTTCACCGATTGCTCTTCCAACGCCGAGAACAACCGCCGCGGCAATTCCGCTCTTGGCGGCTTTCACCGATACTCTGAAATAAGTTTCGGTCGGTGTTGCTCCCAGTGCGAGAGAGGCGTCCTCGTATTCCTTTGGAACAGCTTCCAACGCGGTTATAGACACGTTGATTATTGACGGAAGTATCATAACGGCAAGAACGATTATCGCCGCAAACAGGCTTGAACCATCGGGTATATTGAACGCTTTCCGTATAAACGGAACAAGTACGATCATACCAACCAAACCATATACAACAGACGGAATACCAGCCAGAACACCTACAGCATTGGAAACGATCGTTTTAATTGTCGGAGGCGCGACCTTGGCAAGAAATACCGCAGTAAAGAAACCTATCGGAACGCCTATCACTATCGCGCCCGCCGTACCGTATACGCTTGTAAGAATAAACGGAAGTATTCCGAATTTGGGATCTGCGGCGGTAGAGTTCCACTCTTTCCCGAACAGGAAGTTAAACAAACCGATTTCTTTTATAGCAGGTATACCCGATATTATCAGGTATACCGTTATCAGCAGAACGCACCCCACGGTGATAAGTCCCAAAATCAGGAATACACCGTGAACTATTGTTTCCAGAGCGTGCTTTTTACTTTTCATATAATTTAACCCTTTGCCGCAACAGCACCGGCGTTTGCGATAAGTTCAACCGCAGCATCGGATGTTACGTAATCAAAAAACTTCTGTGCAACTTCTGAAAGAGCCTTGTCGCCTTTTGTGATAAGCTCGAACGGACGCTGGATTACATAGCTGCCGTCTTTTACCGTGCTTTCACTCGGAGCAACTCCGCCGACTTTCAATGCTTTAACGTTATCCTTAACAGAGGCAAGCGAAGCATATCCTATAGCATTGGGATTTCCCGCAACAGTCGTGATAACATCACCCGTGGAAGTCAGTTCCTGACGATATTTGCAACTGTCTTTTGTTTTGGTTATTTCTTCAAAGCCATCTCTTGTACCCGAACCTGCTTCTCTTCCGATAAGTACGATTTCAGCGTCGCTTCCGCCAACATCTTTCCAGTTGGTGATTTTTCCGGTGTAAATATCAGCAATCTCCTCAACTTTCAAATCAGAAACACCGTTTTCGGGATTTACAATAACTGCAATTCCGTCATAAGCCAGAACAGTTTCTTTCAGACCGTTAGCCTTTTCCTCATCTTTCAGCTTGCGGCTTGCAAGACCGATATCACATCTTCCCTCCGATACCGCCTGAATGCCGGAGCTTGAACCGGTAGGATTGTATGTGAAAGTAACGCCGTCGTTATCTTTCTCAAATTGTTCACCCAAAGCGCCGATTACCTTTTCCATCGAAGTGGAACCGTCCGTTGCGACAGTTCCCGAAAGTTTCTTTCCGCAGCCCGTAAGAGCCGTTACAGCCATAACTGCTGTCAAAGCAATCGCACCGATTTTTTTTATTGTTTTCATAGTTCAGATTCTCCTTTGAATTTCTTTTTACTCACCTTTTTTGGCTACAATAAAATAATACATCATATACATTAAATCCATTATCGGTAAATTGTAAAATCAATGTAAAATCTCGTGGAAACAGTGAAAAAATATTGTCATAAATAAGCGGATGATATACAAAAAGGGCGCGTCAACCGCGCCCCAAAATAACACTCAATAATATAATTCCATCGGGTATTCCTGATACCGGATTTCGTCCAGTTCGTCAACCGTTACCAGGCCAACAGGCGCATTCAGCACATTCGGAATGCGATTTACTATCGTTGCACAGGTATGCTCAACAGTCGCAGGTTTCACTACATGAAATTCGGTGTCCGGTTCTCCCGTGATTTTCCAATCGCACATATCTCCGTCATCCGGACCGTATACTTTACCGATACACTGTGTTTCTATAATCACACCCTGAAATGTTTCGGTTGTTACAACTGCCGCCATACCGATACACTCCCCTTTGGGTATCACTCTTTGCAAAGTTGAGGAAAATACATCGGTATCATTAAAATACGGTACGCATTTCTGCGTCTGACATCTTATAGTCAATCCGAGCTTTGCCGCTAATGCCTCATTTGAATTCCATACATAACACGGCTCAATGTTTTCAGGGTGAGCAATCTGTTTTTCAAATTCTTCCGCGCTCAATCCAACGCCGTGCGCTTTCGCAAGCGCCAGACCGTAATCCTCAACGTTATAGCTTACCGCACCCTCGATTTTTTTGATTTTGTTACAGCTGCCCGCAACCATTCCGACCATATTTACCCAGAATGTATCTTCCATACCGCTACCGATAAAAGTACAGCAGTTTCCCTTTGCGGCAACGTCAAGTTTATTTGCCAAAACAGGATTTGTCGTACGACAATAGGTTGCCTCCTCACAGGTGGTTATAACATTTATTCCTCTGTTCAGGCACTTCATATAATGCTCAAAACAATCGCTGATAAGACTGAAAAGCGTAACCACGGCTATATCGGCGTCTGTATTATCCAACACCTCATCAGCATTGTCGCTGATAAGAACTCCTGTTTTTATACCAAGCTCTGCGTAATCGCCAATATCCGTACCGACTTTTGAGGGATCGGTATCGATCGCCCCAACGATTTCCACACCGTGTTCATACATATATCGTATGATATATTTGCTCATTTTCCCGCACCCGTATTGAATTGCTTTAATTTTACCCATATCATTCAGCTCACTTTCGGAATTGTATTTAAATGTATTATGTCAGAATATCTATAAATTATTATTGTATCGGAAGTAAAAAAAAAAAATTCCAAAAAAATATAAAAAAATAATCTTTACTTACTTATTTGTGATATAATAGACTGTGTAGAGCAAAAATGGAGGTCATACATATGACGTTAAAAGAACTTGAAACAGGAAAAAGCGCGGCGATAATCGACGTCGGCGGCGACGGCGCACTCCGTCAGCATTTTCTGGATATGGGAGTAATACCCGGCGCGGAAGTTACCGTTGTTAAACTCGCTCCGATGGGTGATCCCATGGAAATACAGGTACACGGATATGAGCTTACGCTCAGGCTTGCCGACGCGGAACAGATAGAGATTACTCCGATCAAGGAGCGAAGCAATCAGCACAAACGAATAGACAGAATTTACCCAAAATGTCACCCCGGATTCGGAGAAGACGGAAAATTCCACGACAAAAACGATGAAAAACCGTTGCCTGAAGGTACAACACTTACATACGCTCTCGTGGGAAATCAAAACTGCGGAAAAACCACGCTTTTCAATCAGCTTACCGGCTCAAATCAGCACGTCGGTAATTTTCCGGGTGTTACCGTTGACAGAAAAGACGGCGTGATAAAAGGTCACACCAATACACTTGTAACAGATCTTCCGGGAATTTATTCCATGTCGCCGTATACAAGCGAGGAAATCGTATCGCGTAATTTTGTACTTAACGAAAAACCCAAAGCGATTATAAATATCGTTGACGCGACCAATATTGAGAGAAATCTGTATCTTACAATGCAACTCCTCGAAATGGACGTTCCTATGGTAGTTGCGCTCAATATGATGGACGAAGTAACAGGAAACAACGGCGCGATCGATATAAACGGAATTGAAGGGTTGCTTGGAGTTCCTGTCGTTCCAATTTCCGCCGCAAAGAATGAAGGCGTAAACGAGCTTATTGAACATGCTATTCACATAGCCCAATATCAGGAAAAACCGCTAAAGCAGGATTTCTGCAGCAAGGACAATCACGGCGGAGCAATTCACAGAGCCATTCACGCAGTGGAATCAATTATTGAAGACCACGCCGAAAAATCAGGTTTACCTCTCCAGTTCGCCGCAACTAAAACAATTGAGGGCGATGAGCTTATCGAAAATCAGCTTAAACTAGACGAAAACGAAAAGGAGCTTATCAGACATACGGTTTTACAGATGGAACGTGAAAGCGGTATGGACAGAAGTGCCGCGATTGCGGATATGCGTTTCGACTTTATCGAGTATGTGTGCGAACAAACCGTACAGAAACCACACGAGAGCAAAGAACGTATCCGTTCCGAAAAAATGGACCGTGTCCTGACAGGGAAATGGACGGCTATACCTTGCTTTATAGTAATTATGGCGGCTGTTTTTTTCCTGACATTCAATGTTATCGGAGCCTTCCTGCAAAATCTTTTATCAACGGGTATTAACGCGCTTTCAAATACCGTTGACAGCTGGATGACATCTGCAAACGTCAACCCGGTGCTACACGGACTTGTTATTGACGGACTTTTCGGCGGCGTCGGCAGTGTTCTGAGCTTTTTGCCGATTGTGGTTACGCTGTTTTTCTTCCTCTCAATTCTGGAAGACAGCGGATATATAGCACGCGTTGCATTCTTTATGGACAAGCTCCTAAGAAAAATCGGACTTTCGGGAAGAAGTATTGTACCTATGCTTATCGGTTTTGGCTGTACTGTACCAGCGATTATGTCAACAAGAATTCTTCCGAGTAAGCGCGACAGAAAAATGACCATCTTGCTGACACCCTTTATGAGCTGTTCCGCAAAACTGCCGCTCTATTCATTCTTTATCAGCGCTTTCTTCCCCGGAAAAGGCGGTCTTGTTATGACAGGACTTTATTTTCTCGGAATACTTCTTGCAATACTGGTTGCTTTTCTTTTCAAAGGAACATTATTCAAGGGTGAGGCAGTGCCTTTTGTAATGGAACTTCCGAATTACCGTCTGCCCGGAATAAAGAATGTGGCTCAGCTTTTATGGGAAAAAGCTAAGGATTTTCTAAGCAAAGCATTTTCCATAATACTTATCGCAACGATTATTATATGGTTCCTGCAAAGCTTTGACTGGCATCTGAATATTGTCAGCGACTCTTCGCAAAGCCTTATGGCAATGATTTCGGGATGGATTGTTCCGCTGTTTGTTCCGCTCGGACTGGGAGATTGGCGTATTGTTACATCTCTTATAAGCGGTTTTATGGCAAAAGAAAGTATTGTTTCCACAATGGAGTTGCTTTTCGGCGATTCTCTTACAGCTACTATAACGACAGGCTCGGCAATCACAATGCTTATTTTCTCACTCTTGTATACTCCCTGCGTTGCGTCAATCGCATCAATAAAACGCGAACTGGGCGCGAAATGGGCAGTCGGCGTTGTTATCTGGCAATGCGCAATTGCCTGGATTGTTTCGTTTATTGCCCGCGCCGTATGTCTTGTAATTGGTGTTTAATCGGAGACTGCTATGAATATTTCGGATATTATAGTAACAGTAATTATCGGATTACTTATTGCACTTGCGGTTTTTCTGATAATAAGAAACAGGAAAAACGGATGTTGTGGGAATTGTCAGCATTGCAAATCAGACTGTGATTTCTGCCACCGTAACAACAAAAAGTTCTCCGATAAAAAATAAAGTTAAACTCCCGACCGGCACAAAATGAAATGAACCCAAAAGTTTGTCTGACTTTTTGGGTTCATTTCATTATTTGATTAAACTTTTCAGAATCTGAATTGATCCACCAGATCTCTCAGCTTTTCGGACTGCTCAGTCATACTATGAGCCGCCTCTGCACTTTCAGTAGCTGTTGACGCGCACTGCTGTATTGCCGAGGAAATATTGTCGAAGTTCTGGTTTATCTGATTTATCATCTGTGACTGCTGCTCGGAATCGGATGCAATAGAAGACATTATATTTTCGACATCTGCCGTGCGTTCTTTTACAACCGTTACTGAATCAAACGTCTTCTGCGCAATCTCTGTTCCGTTCTG
>JALEQE010000154.1 GCA_022766825.1 Oscillospiraceae bacterium
AGTTCATCAACTTTCATTCCCGATTCATCAAGGGAAATATACTCGTACTTAACATTGTTAAGAGAGTATATCTTCGGAAGCTTGGGATAGCCGGGATTTTCAATTCCATAGCATTTATCCCGTCCCAATAGCTGTATTATAAGATTATACAAATATTCCGTTCCCGAACCGATAATTATTCGCTCAGCCGGAATGTTTATTCCACGCGCACGGTAGAGATAACCCGAAATCGCCTCTCGCAATTCGTATGCACCGCCGTTTTGCACATTTTTCAAAAGTTCTGTGCCTTTTTCAAGAATAATCGAACGATTAAGCCTTGTCCACACTGAAAACGGAAAAGTTGATTCTCCTTCCGATAATGGAGTTTCTGAATTTTCGGAAGGAACATCATTTTCTTTACGGGATTCTATTTTGGGAATTTCAACCGCTCCCCCGCTGTACTGTACATAATACCCACTCCTCTGTTCAGAACGGACATATCCCTCAGCGATCAACTGCGAATACGCATTTTCAACTGTAATCAGGCTTATCTGTAGTTTATCTGAAAGCGAACGCTTGCTTGGAAGTTTTTTTCCCTCTTTCAGTCTGCCTTTGAGTATCTCATCGCGCATTAGTTCGTAAAGCTGTTCATAAAGCGGTTTTGCGCTGTTTTTGTCAAGCATCTCCATAACTATCTTCAAATAACCTTCCTTGATAAGTATCCAAATCCGCCATTTTTTTATCCAAACCGCCCAATACCGCTATCTTATCCGCACTCCAATCCGGCGCGGCAAGCAACGATTTATCACCGTCACCTGTTACACGTTCAATAATAGTTTCAGGTGGCAGGAGTTCCAATTGATGTGCGATAATATCAATATATTCATCGCGTTCAAGCGGAGTATATATCTCTTTCTGATACAATTCAAAGAGCCGCGTTCCTCTTAAAACGTGCAAAGAATGTATCTTTATTCCGTCAGGGTGAAGTTTTCCTATAACGCGCGCCGTATCAATCATCATATCGCGGTTTTCGTCAGGCAATCCGTTTATTATATGCACGCAAACCCGGATATTATGAGATTTCAGCATTTCGTAGCCGTTCAGAAAATCGTTGAAAGTGTGACCACGGTTTATAAATTCCGCTGTTTTATCGTGAATGGTCTGCAGTCCGAGTTCAACAGTAAGAGGTAATGAAAAGTTTCCGAGAATACGCGCCTTTTCTTCGTCAATACAATCCGCCCTTGTCGCAATTGAAACCGAAAACGCTCCAAGTTTTTTCGCGCAATCAAGCAATTCGGCTAATTTTTCAGCTGAACAAAACGTATTAGTATGCACGCCAAAATACACGCAAATTTTCGCGTTTCCATCTTTTTTTTGTATCCGTTCGCACTCAAAACGCCACTGCTCCTCAATCGTGCGTGAATCATACGTATCCTTACAATAAATGCAGCCGCCCTTATTCGGGCAGGACATATGAGCGTCCAAAGTGGCTTTATAGACACGCCCACCGTAAGTGTGACGATTATGATATGCTAACGTATGATAACGCTTATTATCGTCTGAAAACGGAAATGGGTTCATAATACCTCGCTTTTAAATAAATTTGCTCTCCTTTTCGGGAGAGCAAACATTATATTATACAATATCGTTCGCGTCAAAAGGATCTCCGCACTGCGGACAGAATTTCGGCGGCTTTGTGGGATCATCGGGTTCCCAACCGCATTTATCGCACTTGTACAACGGTACTCCTGCAGGTTTCGGTTTGCCGCATTCTGCGCAGAACTTGCCTTTATTCTGCGCTCCGCACGAACAAGTCCAGCTGTCGCCTTTCTGCGGCGCGGGTTTTCCGCAACCTGAACAGAATTTGCCGGTGTTTGCCTGACCACATGAGCAAGTCCAACCGTTCGCGGCAATTGTGGGCTGTGCGGGAGCTTGTTGAGCCTGTTGCGCTGCTTGATTCTGCGCTGCCATATTGAACAGATTTCCAGCGTTTATTCCGCCTGCCTGCTGAGCCATATTCATTCCCATAAAGCCAACCATTGCACCGCCGGAATTGCCCGCAGCTGTTTTCATAGCCTCGCCCTGCGCCTCTGTAAGGTGTGCAGCAGCCATTGCCGGATCACGCATAACAGCAGTTCTCTGCAAATTCTTGATAAGCTCTTGGTCTTCCTGCGACATTGACGGCGGGTTTATATTGAACGAGGTGATTGTCATTCCGCGGAGATCTCCCCACTTCTTTGAGAGGATCTCATTAAGAGCGTCGCATATTTCAAGTGTATGTGCGGGCAAATTGCTCGGCCGAACACCCTGATCGGAGATTTTTCCCAAAGCGGGCTGAAGTGCGGTTACAATTTCGCTTTTCAGTATGCTGTCCATTGTACGCTTGGGATATGTATCGGTAAAGTTACCGCAAACGTTGCTGTAAAACAGCACAGGGTTTGTTATTCTGTAAGAATACTCACCGTTGCAACGAATGGAAACATCAACGTCAAGACCGATGTTCTTGTCGAGAACACGGAAAGGAACAGGAGAAGCCGTACCGTAAAGGTTTCCGGTTACTTCCTTTGTGTTGATATAGTAAACACGCTGATTTACGGGAGCATCACCGCCAAACGAAAAACGCTTTCCGATTTCCTTGAACGTTTTCACGATGCTGTCGCCAAGATTACCGTAAAAAATCGACGGCTCGGTGGACTGGTCGTAAACAAATTCACCGGGTTCGGCGCACACTTCGGCTACCTTTCCTCCGTCAACGATAAGCGCACACTGACCCTCATTTACCTCAATTATCGAACCATTCGAGATAACATTGTCACTACCCTTTGTGTTGGATGATTTTCCGTTCGTGCGCTTGAAAGCACGAGATGCAAGAATATCGGAACTTATGGAATCACAAAAAAAGTGATCTCTCCAAGAATCCGCCAATGTACCTGAAACTGCGCTCATTGCCGCTTTTATCAAACCCATATTGTTTTCCCCTTTTCTAAACAAATTACAAGCGTTATTGCTCTTGTCATTATTATACAATATTTTGCCAAAAAAGTCAAGAGTTTTTATTACGACATAATGCGATTTCAATGAGAAACATTAAAATTACATTTATCAGAAATATACAAGGCAGCACTGCGCAATTATTGTTGTTCGATTGCGCCGCTTGAACAGGCGCTTTCCGACTTCATTTCGGCGGAAGATTTTACAACAGTAGAAATTATAAGAAAACCAATTATCAATGCCAACAGTTCGCGCTTAGCTGTTTTATCTACAACAGTAGAAATTATAAGGAAACCAATTATCAAATCGAAAGCACGTCAAGCGGCGACATCTACAACAGTAGAAATTATAAGGAAACCAATTATCGCTTGTTTGTGAAATGTTCAGCACTCGC
>JALEQE010000030.1 GCA_022766825.1 Oscillospiraceae bacterium
GCGTGTTCGTATTCTTCAAGTACGAGGACACCGCAACCGCTTCCGAGAACAAATCCGCCTCTTTCCGAGTCAAACGGAATGGACGCTCTGTCAACATCCTGCGAACGGGTAATCGCTTTCATATTATTGAAACTTGCATAACAGAAACCGATGTCGGCGCACTCCGTGCCGCCCGCAATTGCCGCGTCAAGATATCCGTGCTTAATCGAACGGAACGCCTCGCCAATCGACTGCGTACCGCTTGCGCAAGCGGTGGTTACGCAGAAATTTGAGCCTTTGAATCCCGTTCTGATTGCAACTTCGCCCGCCGCCATATTTCCTATCATTTTCGTAATCGTAAACACGGAAACGCGCTTGTTTCCCTTGTCGCGATAAGTTTTCATTTCCTCGTCGGTGGTCATAATGCCGCCGATACCGCTTCCGATAACACAGCCCACTCTGAACGGGTCAAGGTCCTTGAAATCCGTTCCCGCGTCTTTCAGAGCCTGCAAAGCACAGTAAACCGCATACTGTACTATCATATCGTTTCTGCGTATTTCCTTTTTATCGAAAACAACTGACGAGTCAAAATTCTTTACTCTCGCAACCACGCCTTTTGTTTCGGGTTCCTCAGGGAACCAGCTTTCAAGCTCGAAACCGTGTTTTCCCGCAAGAAGATTTGCCCACAGTTCCTCGGGTGAATTTCCGCACGGTGTAAGGCAACCAAGTCCTGTTATAACTACTCTTTTCTCGCTCATATATTGCTCCTTGAATTTAATGTCTTTACATCATAAGCCCGCCGCTTATCTCGATTGTTTGACCCGTCACATAGCTTGCGTCATCGCTGCACAAAAACGCGACAACACTTGCCACTTCTTCGGGTTCGCCGTAACGTTTCATCGAAATCTGCGCCAGCATTGCATTTCTTTGTTCCTCGGTGAGTTTATCTGTCATCGGTGTTTTGATAAATCCGGGTGCTACCGCGTTTACTGTTATTCCGCGCGAACCGAGTTCTTTCGCGGAAGTTTTCGTCATCGCAATAATCGCGCCCTTGCTCGCCGAATAGTTCATCTGTCCGGGGTTGCCGTACAGTCCCGCAACGGATGCAAGATTTACAATTCTTCCGCTTTTCTGACGAAGCATAACCGCACCGACAAACTTTGTCATATTGAATACGGACTTCTGATTTATGCGAATAACATCATCGTAAGTTTCCTCACTCATACGCAATCCTATTTCATCGCGTGTTATTCCCGCATTGTTGACCAAAACGTCAATACTTCCAAAATCGTCCTTGACTTTCTTAACAAATTCCTTGCACTGCAAATGGTCGGAAACATCGGCGATATATTTTTCGCAACGAACTCCGAACGCCGTGATTTTCTCGATTATATCGTTGTTTTCAAAGCTCTTTTCGCTGATATCGTTCAGCGCGATATCGAAACCGTCCTTCGCAAGTCTCAAAGCGATTGACGCGCCTATTCCGCGCGCAGAACCCGTAATCAATGCTGTCTTACTCATATTTATTACTCCTTAGGAACATTTATTTAAATTATTGGCAACAATTGCCGAATTATACTTCCATAACCGCCGCGCCGTAAGTAAGTCCCGCGCCGAAACCGACAAAGCAAAGTTTCATTCCCTCTTTGATACGCCCCGCCTTGAAAAGCTCGTTTAAGCATATCGGAATGCACGCGCTGGAAACGTTGCCCATATGTTCAATATTCGTGTAAACCTTATCGGACGGAACGCCGAGAAGTTCGGTTGCTTTTTCGATAATTCGGAGGTTTGCTTGGTGAGGAATTACGAGGTCTAACTCCGAGGGGTCGTAGCCGCCTTGTGACGCCGCGTTCTTGACGGCGTTTGCCATAGCGTTCACCGCGAATTTGTAAACCGCTTTTCCGTCCTGAACCAAATAATTCTGTTTGTGTTCATCATCGAAACGGTTTTCGTAAAATTCGTTTATATCGCCGTACCACGGGCAATTTGTCCTGTAATTCACCTTGCAGTAAAGAGCCTCAAACTCGTCGCCCTCCGCGCCCAAGAACGAATAAAACGGCTTGTCGCTTTTGCGGATAAGTACTGCGCCCGCCGCGTCACCGAAAAGAATGCTTGACGCGCGGTCCGTGTAGTCAACCTGTTGCGAGAGCTTTTCGCTCGATACTATCAATATATTCTTATGCTTGCCTGTGGCAAGATAATTATAGGCGATATCAAGCGCTGTTATAAAGCCTGTGCAGGCACTGTTTACATCAAAGCAAGCAGCGTTTACCGCGCCTATGCGCTTTTGAACAAGGCAACTCATCGCGGGATAGAAGAAATCGGGCGTGCAAGTTGATACTATAATCAAATCAACGTCCTCGGCTTTGAAATTTGCCGATTTAAGGGCGTTTTTCGCCGCCTCCGCGCCCATATAATAATTGGGAACGTCCGTCGCGATATGACGCTGTTTGATTCCCGTGCGCGGGAAAATCCACTCATCCGAGGTGTCGAGGATCTCCGAAAACTTGTCGTTATCCGCAACAAAATCCGGAACGTAAGAGCCTGTGCCAAAAATCTCTATACCGTTCATTAAAAAACTCCTTGATTTTATTTTTAAAATATTGTATAATAGATCGTGGGGCTTATCCGCACGACCGCAATCCAACCAAAACCGGTATATTTCAAAATATACCAATATATATTTTAACTTTTTTTTTCCATTTTGTCAAGTGTTTTTTTATTCTCACACAATTTTCATTTTCCCGCGGAAAGTTTTTCACAAACAAAAAATGATATTTTGATTTCGGAGGTTATTGTATGAAAAAAGCATTTTTATTTTCGGGACAGGGTTCACAGTATCCGGGTATGGGAGCGGAACTCGCGACGAAATATCCCGCGTGCAAGCCGATTTTGGAATGTGGCTCGGACATTATGGGCTTTGACCTGCTTAAAAAGCTGACAGACAGCTCGCCTGAGGAACTCGCTCAGACACGGCTTTCACAGCCTGCAATATTCACCACGTCGCTTCTCGCCCTGACTGCGATACGCGAAGAAGGCGTTGACAACGCGGCTGTCGCGGGACATTCGCTCGGCGAATACGCGGCAATGTACGCGTCGGGAATGCTCTCACTTGAAGACGCATTCAAAGCGATAAAACTACGTAGCGCGGCTATGGCGAAAGCGGCAGAAAGCTCTCACGGAGCAATGGCGGCGGTTGTCGGCGCGGAAAACGCTCAAATCGAGGAAATTTGCGGCTCGGTAAACGGATTTGCCGCGCCCGCGAACTACAATTCCCCCGTGCAGACGGTAATCGCAGGCGACGCCGAGGCTATTGACGAGGCTATGGCTAAATTTGCCGAACTCGGCAAGCGTTGTGTGAAACTTGCCGTTTCTGCGGCTTTCCACACCAAACTTATGAAACCCGCCGCCGATGAATTTAAGGCGCAGATTTCCGACATCAAATTCGGCACGCCCAACTGCGATTTCTATTCCAACCTCTACGGCAAAAAGCTTGATGACTTTTCCGATATGCCGTCATACCTCGCGGCGCACATCTGCTCGCCCGTACAGTTCGTAGGCGAACTTAACGAAATGCAAAACGCGGGAATTGAAGCGTTTGTCGAACTCGGTCCGGGACACGTTCTCACGGGACTTGTCCGCAAGACCTTGCGCGGAGTTGTCAACACCAACGTTGAAAATCCCGAAACGCTCGAAAAAGCGCTTGCCGCTATTAAATAAGGAGAACCACAATGAGAAAATTCTGTTTGATTGGTCACCCGCTCGGTCACTCGCTGTCGCCGCAAATTCACACGCGGCTGTTTGAGCTTTCGGGCGAAAAAGTGGATTATTCGCTGCAAGATATAGCCCCCGAAGAACTTAACGCAAAACACGATTTTTTAAACGGTTTTGACGGATTTAACATCACAATTCCACACAAAATGGCTATAATTGATTACTGTGACGAGCTTTCCGCCGAGGCAAAACGCTATAATTCCGTAAACTGCGTTAAAAACGGCGACAAAAAAGTCGGCTATAACACGGACTGTATCGGTTTCACAAAGTCCATTGACTTGCTCGGCGCGAAACTTAATTCGGCCGTTCTGCTGATAGGCTGCGGCGGAGTTGGACGTATGATTGCGATTGAAACCGCTCTCGAAGGCGGCAGACTTTCAATCGCCGTTCTTCAAAGCGACCTGCCGCTTGTTGAAAAGGTAATTGAGGAAATCCACGAACAAAATCCCGACGCGCACGTTCGTGTAGTGATAATCGGCGAAAACGGCTTGACCGCTGACTCTCTGCACAACGAGAAATTTGATTTGCTGATAAACTCAACGCCTGTCGGAATGTTCCCAAAAACAGACAGTATGCCCTGCGCAGAGGACGTTCTCAACAACGTGAAATTCGTGTTTGACGTGATATACAACCCACGTGAAACTCTGCTAACAAAAGCCGCGCGCGAAAAAGGCTGCAAAACGCTAAACGGAATGGCAATGCTCGTTCTTCAAGCCGTTGCCGCTCACGAAATATGGGACGGCGCGTCTTACAACAAAGACGACATCGACCGCCTTATTTCGGATATGGAGGACTTGGTATGAGTTCGGTTTATCTGTGCGGATTTATGGGCTGCGGAAAAAGTCACGTTGGGCGGCAGCTCGCGGCGGCTATGAACAGAAATTTCATCGACCTCGACCGCTATATCGTCAATAACGAAAGAATGACGATACCGTTCATTTTCGAGAAGTACGGCGAACCGCATTTCCGCAAACTTGAAGCGAAATACATACGCGAACTTTCGGACGATAACATAGTCGCGACGGGCGGCGGTGCGCTTATCAACGACGAAACCGCCGAATATGCGAGGAAAAGCGGAATTTCGGTGTATATCAACACCTCATTCGATATTTGTTACGGCAGAATAAAAAACGATACCAACCGTCCGATAGTCGTCAACAGTTCCAAAAAGAAACTCCACGAGCTGTACGATACGCGCGACGAAATTTACCGCCGCAACGCAATGTGTATGGTAAACGGTTGCACAACCGATACAATAATTGTTGACGAAATTATTAAGCTCGTTCGTTTTTTTGAGAAATACGGTCATTTATAATAAGGTATAAGTATGGTAATAAAGAATGTTAAAATCGTAACAATGACAGGGCGCGATTATGAAAACGGCTTTGTCCGCTTTGACAATAAAATAACCGAAATCGGCGATATGAACGATTTTTCGCCGATGATTGAGGAAGAAATTGACGGTACAGGAAAAACGCTCTACCCCGGATTTGTTGACGCGCACTGCCACCTCGGAATGTGGAGCGACGGACTTTCTATGCAGCTTGAGGGTGACGACGGCAACGAAAGTACCGACCCATCCACTCCCCATCTGCGCGCTATCGACAGTATCAATGCAATGGACAAATGCTTTGCGGACGCTGTTTCGGCGGGCGTTACAAGCGTTTGTACGGGCGTAGGCTCGGCGAACCCTATCGGCGGTTCGTTCGCGCTGATAAAAACGGCGGGATCCGTTCGCGTAGATAAGCTGATTGTAAAAAATCCCGTCGCGATTAAATTCGCGCTCGGCGAAAATCCCAAAAACACATACAACGACCGTGACGAAACGCCAATTACTCGAATGGCAACCGCCGCGATTATCCGTGAACAACTGCGAAAAGCATTACGGTATAAAGACGACCTTGACGAATACAGCTCAAAAAAAGGCACGGACGACGAAGTAAGCAAGCCCGACTTTGACGCGAAATGCGAGGCTCTTCTTCCGCTGTTCGATAAGGAAAACAAGCTGAAAGCGCATTTTCATTGCCACCGCGCCGATGATATTTTCACTGCAATTCGCATAGCAAAGGAATTTGACCTCGATTACGTTCTAATCCACTGCACGGACGGCGGCATTGTCGCCGATGAACTCGCCGAGGACCAACCCGCGGTTGTTCTCGGTCCGCTTTTCGGCGACAGAGGAAAGCCCGAACTTGCTCACCACGATATTTCCACGCCGAAAACGCTGTTTGAACACGGAATAAAATTTGCGGTCTGTACCGACCACCCCGAAACGCCGATACAGTACTTACCGCTTACTGCGACGCTTGCTGTCCGCGGCGGATTATCGCGCGAAGAGGCTCTGAAAGCGATTACGATTAACGCGGCGGAAATTCTTGGCGCGGCGGACAGAATAGGCTCAATCGAAGTCGGAAAAGACGCCGATTTTTCGCTGTTTTCCGCCGACCCGCTTGATATAACCGTAACACCCGAAACAGTATTTGTAAACGGAACAATTGCATACAGAAAGTAGGACAAACGACTATGAGAGAAATAAATGCCGAAGAAATCATCAAAAATATTGCGGAAATGTGCGTTGAAGCGAACCTAAATCTTCCCTGCGGTATGCGCGAATGTATCGAAAACGCGCAAAAAGCCGAAAAAAGTGAGCTTTGTCAATCGGTACTCGGCGACATAGCCGCAAATATCGACTGCGCCGCCGAACTCGGTGTTCCGATTTGTCAAGATACGGGAATGGCAGTTATTTTCGCGGAAATAGGTCAGGACGTTCACATAAACGGCGACTTTGAGAAAGCGATAAACGATGGCGTTGCGAAAGGATATGTTGACGGACGTCTGCGCCTGTCTATAGTCGGCGACCCGCTTGAACGCAAAAACACGGGCAACAACACCCCCGCCGTTATCCACGCGAAACTTGTAAGCGGCGACAAAATCAAGCTGACTGTCGCGCCGAAAGGTTTCGGAAGCGAGAATATGAGCCGTCTGAAAATGTTCACACCCTCGGCGACAAAAGAGGATATTGTGAAATTTGTTGTAGAAACAGTTTCGCTCGCGGGAAGCAACCCCTGCCCGCCTATTGTTGTGGGCGTGGGAATTGGCGGTGACTTTGAGTATTCCGCGCTGTTGGCGAAAAAGGCGCTCTGCCGCGATTTGAACACACGCAATCCCGAACCGCTCTACGCGGAACTCGAACAAACAATGCTCACCGAAATAAACAAGCTCGGAATTGGCTCGCAAGGTTTCGGCGGCACGGTTACGGCGTTGTATGTCAATATCGAAAAAGCGGCGACACATATCGCGGGACTTCCCGTCGCGGTAAATATCGGCTGTCACGTAACCCGCCACTGTGAAAGAACAATTTGAAAATCATATACAATAAAAATAATTTTTGAAAATATTGTGAAAATAACGAAAAAACACTTGAAATGTTGAAAATTTTATGATATAATGTATATAGCAAAATAGAACAACTCTATTTTGAGGACGATTACGCATATATGAATTTTGCCTGTCATATATTTAACTTGTTGCGGTAAAATTTTAAGGGGTGATTTTATGTCAAAATTGGAAAAAGCTGTATCTAACAGTGGTATCAGTGTATTTACAATGAATTATAAACCCGATTTTCCCATAGAGTTCTTCTTAGACAAAAATCCTTTTTCGGACAGCAACACAATGCTGTTCGGCAGTATCGTTCACCCCGATGATTATCAGCCGTTCTGCGAGATAATCGGCGAAGTGGTGAGTCACCGCGCCGATAAAATCGCAACCCACGCAAGACTGCTCTGTCAGGACTCGTACCATTGGTTCTATATATCTGCCAAACCCGATTACAACGAGGACGGTTGCCTTTCCGAAATTAACGGCGTAATGTACGATGTCACTGTATACCTTGACTGCGAGGGTGACGACCCAATAATGCGCGAAATTCAAAAGAAAGCCAAAGCGGCATTCGATTCGGCAAATCATACTCCCCGTATCATCGAAGTATTGGGTGAAGAGTACCTTACCCGTATCCAACAGCCTTTTACTTTCATAGAAGGACTGTACTCCGAGATCATTGACGAAAACGTCAACGCAATAGCTGCTGCCCCCGGACAGGACGAAAATATAAATCTTAATAAAATGAGCTATCAGCGCAAAAAGGATATCCGCATAAAGCACCAGAATGTCGCGTCGTGGATAATTGCAAGCGAATCTCCCGATGATATCAACAAATGCGCCCCACTGCTTGATGTTATGGTTCAGACCTTATCGGAGGTCGCAAACTCATATATCGTCATTAACGAGGAGATGGAAAACTCTCAGAAAGCAAACAAGCTTCTCGGTCAGAATTTTGAAGATCAGATACTCATCAACAACATATACGCTCTTATTTTACGGAGCAAAAATACCTCTGCGTCATTCAGAGGAATAATCCCGCTAATTAAAGAGTATTTCGGACTTAAAGACCTTCTTTTCTGCTCTGATGAAAAGCGTCCAGTAAAAGTTTACCGCTGGGATGAAAGCGGAACGATAATTCCCACCATTGCAAACGAATACCTTAACGAAACAATCGACAAAGAACTTGAAAACGACGCGGTAGTCTGCGTCAACGAAAGCGAATTCAGAAAACCTGCCGGAAAAGACCACAGTTGCGCTCTGTCAAGAGTTTATGAAAATGGCAAGTCACGCGGCGTTATTATGTTCGTTTCCACCGAAAGCGACCGCGTCTGGACAAATCGTGACAGAAAAGCTATCCGTAACGTAACGCAGATTATGTCAACATTGATTTACCGTTCGTTTATGGAAAGCGAGCTTGCGATTTCGCAGGAGCATCTGTTGCGCCTTGCATACTATAACACAACGACCGGTATTCCCAACAGAAGCGCATTTGAACGCGATTTTGGCAAATTTATCTCCAACGGTAAGGACGGCGCTGTCATTTCCATAGAAATAGCAAACCTCAAGGATCTTTCCGAAATATACTCCTGCCGATATGCGGATGAAGTAATGCGGAGCGTTGCCGAATACATATCCGCAATCCGCACCGACAGCGAAAAACATATCTATATGTTCTCAAACGACATACTGTTTGTTGTTCTCGAAAACGCGAAACGCGAGGAAGCGGTTGCTCTTACACAGTCTATTTCTTTCAAATTCCGCACACCATGGTATCTGAATGATAACGAAACGCAACTGGACATATACGCCGGAATAAGTATGTTTCCCGAAGACGCGGAATGCGTTCCCGACTGTATTCGCGCGGCAACAAGGACATTACGTCTGGCGAAAGAAAGAAATCTGCACAACGCGGTATGCTATTCCAATGACCTTGAAGAAAAGCTCGACAATAATCAGCGTGCCAAGAAGCTCATTATTGACGCTATACAAAATGATTTCCGAGGATTTTACTATTTATATACCCCGATACTTGATGCCAAAACCCAAAAGCTTATTGCCTGCGAAGCGCACTTGTTCTGGGGCAACGGCGATATTATCGTACCGCGAAGCCGTTTCCTTCCTATCATAGATCGTATGAATATGTCATTGGAGTTCCATAAGTACGCCCTCAGCCGACTTTGCGAACTGTGCCTGGAAGTGCGTAAAAGCGGAATCCCCGATTTCTGTGTAAGCTACACAATTCCCGAAAACATTCTCAATTCTGAGAGTTGCCTTATTATCCTCAAGGAAAAACTTATGGAATATTCCCTCACTCCCGACGCTATCGCTATCTGCGTGTCGGAAAGCGACAGAACGCTACTTTCCAACTGCGGAAACTTAAAGCTGATGTCGAAATTCGGAGCGCCGATAATCGCCGATGACAAAGGCGAAAACTTCTTTACGGGTTCATTCCTCGACAATCCTTATATCAACATTGTTAAGTTACGTGCGCGCCGTTTGAACGACGATCCAGTTGCCGCGTCATTCGTTCGTTCGCTTATAAGCCGCGCTCACAGCAAAAATATAAAGGTTTGCATCAAGGGTGTTGACAACGAAAAATCGCTGGGTTATGTACGGCAATTCGGCGCGGATATGTATCAGGGAATAATCAATTGCCGACCGCTTCACACATCGGACTTTATCAATAAAATAGTTCTCACGGAAACTGCCCGATAAACAGGTTAAAAGCGATTTTTTAAATTTATTGCAAATATAAATCAAGATTTTGTTAAAAAAGCCGAAGATTTTAAAAAAATCTTCGGCTTTTTATATGTTTTGGCGAATTTTCGCTCTCGGTGATTTTTCACACAAAACATATTGCAAATGCCAAAAAAAAAGTATATAATAAATATGTATAAGATTACTTCTGACGGCTTTTGACCGCAATAATTCAGAAATATATGGGAGCATAATGAAAACGGTTTTAAAATATCTGGGCAACCACCTTAAGCACATTGATAAAGTGCTGCCAATGATTTGTATAGCTATCACGGCGTTTGACATATTTTTGGTAAACACAATGCAGAAAACAGGCATAATCGACTCGTCAACCGCGAAAATACAGCTGATTGCGGCGATTATCGGCATTGTCGGGGCATTTGTCATCAGTTTTATCGACTATAATTTCATTTCCAAATATTGGTTTGTTTATGCGCCTGTTGCAATTATACTGCAATTTCTGCTGTTTGTACCGTCACTTCGCATTCAGATAGACGATGATATGGCATGGCTGAAATTCGGAAATATAACGATCCAGCCTTCTGAAATTCTGAAGTTTGTGTTTATAATCACTTTGGCAACGCACATCTCAAAACTGGGCGACAAAATCAACTCGTTACCGCATTTGTTGCTTGTATGCGCGCACGGTCTTTTCCCCGCCGCGCTGATTATGATACAAGGCGACGCGGGAAGCGCTTTGGTATTTGTTTTCATTTTTATTTGTATGCTCTTTATGGGCGGACTTTCGTGGAAATATCTGCTGATAGGGACTGCCGCCGTACCGCCGATTATATATGTTGCATGGAACTTTGTTATGCAGGATCACCACAGGAAACGTTTTCTTATGCTTTTTGACAAAGAACTTCAGCAAGAAGAAATTCTGGGTGATTATTTACAGCAATACCGCGGCACAATTGCTCTCGGCTCGGGACAGCTTAAAGGATTGGGTTTCGATTCTGACAAATTCACCTACACGCCGTATTTTGAAAACGATTTTGTCTTTTCCTATATTGGAATGACAATGGGTTTTATTGGTTGTATTGCGGTCGTGATAGCTCTTGCAGTTTTGTGCCTTAAACTCTTATCCAACGCGTCGGGCGCGTCCGATATGCTCGGAAAATTGATTTGTGTCGGCGTTTTTGCAATGGTATTCTTCCATTGTGTAATCAATATAGGAATGGTGCTGTCTGTAGTTCCCGTTATCGGTATACCGCTTCCGTTTATAAGTCAGGGCGGCACATCAATGATGATGATGCATTTCTGTATGGGACTGGTGCTGAGTGTTTCCAGCCACCGCAAGAAGGCAAAACATATGTTTTACACCGAAAAAGATTAAGGAGAAAACTATGAAACCTATTGTCAGAAACCTGAATGATGTTTACCCAGAAGCACAGCGCGAATCGCAATTACAGCGTTACAGAGCCGCAGAAGTTGGATTTGCGGAACATTTCGGCGAACTTGGCAACCATCGCTTTTTTTCAGCTCCGGGACGTACCGAGATATGCGGAAACCACACGGATCACAACAACGGAAAAGTATTCGCGGCAAGCGTAGATCTTGATGTCATCGCCGTTGTGGAACAAACCGACGACGGATTTGTCACGATAAAGTCAGATGGATTTCCCGAGGATAAAATCGACATTTCCGACCTTGACGTACACGAGGACGAGAAAAACACATCAGCTGCACTTATTCGCGGCGTTCTGAAAGGCTTCCGCAAAAGCGGACATAAAATAGGTGGTTTTCGCGCGTTCACGACTTCAACGGTTCTGAAAGGCTCGGGACTGTCAAGCTCAGCGGCGTTTGAAGTTCTTGTCGGCACTATTTTGTCGCACCTGTACAACAAAGGTCAGATAACTCCCATAAAAGTGGCGCAGATAGCTCAATTCGCCGAAAACGAATATTTCGGCAAACCGTCCGGACTTATGGATCAGATGGCGTGTTCGGTTGGCGGTTTTGTTGCGATAGATTTTAAGGACAACGACATTCCCGTTATTGAGAATATCACCTGCGATTTTGAGAAATACGGACACGCTCTTTGCATTGTGGACGCAAAAGGCGACCACGCCGACCTCACAGACGAGTATGCGTCTATCGCCCGCGAAATGAAAGAAGTTGCAGGATTCTTTGACTGCGAAACACTGCGTTCGCTGTCGTTCGCGGATATTATGCTGAATATCAACGATTTGCGTGAAAAATTCGGCGACAGAGCGGTTCTTCGCGCCATTCATTTCTTCCACGAAAACGAACGTGTTGAAAAAGTGGTTCACGCTCTGAAAAAAGGAGAATTTGACAACTTTTTGCTGTCCGTCAAAGAAAGCGGCGACAGTTCCTTCAAATACCTGCAAAACATATACCCCAATTCCGATATACGGCACCAATGTCTGTCCATTGCGCTGAATATTGCCGAAAGCACACTACACAGAAAAGGCGCGTGCCGTGTTCACGGCGGCGGTTTCGCGGGAACGATACAAGCGTTTGTGCCTTTTGATATACTCACACAATTCAAAATGAATATGGAAAAAGTATTCGGAGTCGGCTCGTGCCACATTCTCTCGATTAGAAACGTCGGCGGGTGTGAAGTTCTTCTGTAACAAAAAATCCCGAATTTCTTCGGGATTTAGGATTACGATAAACCAATTTATTTGACTTCGTATTCGGTCATTTGCTTAATCAGCATTTGGTCGACAAGCGCGTCAACCTCAATGCCGTTTTCGACATAGTTTTCCGAAAAAACTTTGCCGTTCTCACGGAGTTTCGCCGTTATACCCGCTTTATCGTAAGGTAAAAGCAGTTTCATTCTGTGGCTTGTCTGTGGAAGATTTTTAGCGATTGCGGAAAGCAATGTGTCAATACCCTCGTTTTTCAGCGCGCTTATTTTAACGGTTTTATCGTCGGTGGGAATGTTCTCGGTTATCTTGTCGCACTTGTTCAGTACGGTAACAACAGGGATTTCCGCCGCGCCGAGTTCCGCGAGAGTTTTCAGCGTAACGTCCGCTTTTTCGGCGGCGTCGGGGTCGGAAACGTCACAAACGTGTATGATTATATCTGCGTTCGCCGCCTCTTCAAGCGTTGATTTGAACGCCTCGACAAGGTGGTGCGGCAAGCGGCGAATTAACCCTACCGTATCGACAAGCAACAAACTGCGCCCGTCGGGAAGTTCGATTGCCCGCGCGGTCGGGTCAAGCGTGGCGAACAGCTTGTTTTCCGCCAAAACGCCCGCGCCCGTCAGCAGATTGAGCAAGGTGGATTTTCCCGCGTTTGTGTAACCCACAATCGCGCCGACTTGTACGCTGTCTTTTCTGCGGCGTTCGCGCGAAAAACTTCTCCGCTGTTCAAGCTCGCGGAGTTCTGCCGAAAGCTTGTCAATCCTGCGGCGAATGTGACGGCGGTCGGTTTCTAGCTGGGTTTCACCGGGGCCGCGCGTTCCGATACCGCCGCCGAGTTTGTCAAGGCTCGCGCCTACGCCCATAAGTCGCGGCAGACGATATTTCAACTGCGCAAGCTCGACTTGCAGTTTACCCTCGCTTGAACGCGCCCGCGCCGCGAATATGTCAAGTATCAGCATAGTGCGATCAATGGTGCGGACGTCTGTCGCGTTTTCGATATTACGTATCTGCGCGGCGGTAAGTTCGCAGTCAAATATCAGCAGAGTAGCTCCGAGATTTTGGCACAATTCGCAAAGTTCCGTGAGTTTTCCCTCGCCGATTACTGTCGCGGGTTCGTATGCCTCGCGTTTTTGAATAACGCGCGCGATTTCCTCCGCTCCCGCGGTTTGAGCAAGCTCCGAAAGCTCGTCCACAGAGGTATCGCAGTCGTATTCGCCTATATCGGCGGATACCAAAATAGCTTTCTCAATTTCTTTTTCCTGCATAAAATTCTCCTTTCATTCAAAGGTTGGAGAATGAGTAACTTATATATTATAGCAAATAATCTGACGTTTGTCAATACTAATTTAAGTAAGGGGTAATCTTCTTGAAATTCAAAAGATACGATGTGCTGATTGTCGGCACGGGAATAAGCGGAATTTACGCCGCATTGAACCTTGATCCGAAACTGAAAATTCTTATGCTGTCCAAGCGGGAACTTACGCTGTGCAATTCTGCGTTGGCGCAGGGCGGCGTTGCGGCGGTTATGGATTCCAAAAACGATGATTATGAACTGCACATCAAGGACACGCTTATCGCGGGACAATACAAGAACAATCTCGACAACGTGAAAATACTTGTTGAACAAGGTCCGCGCGACGTGGAACGCCTTGTGGAAAAATACGGCGTTGATTTTGACAGAAACGCCGACGGTTCGCTTGCTCTGACATTGGAAGGCGGTCACTCCCGCCGCAGAATTGCGCACCACAAGGACACAACGGGTTTTGAAATCGAAACCGCGCTTATCAAGCAGGTTCAGGAACTGAAAAACGTTGATGTTATCAACAACTCGGTTTTGTGCCGTCTGGAACGCAAAGACGACATGTTCTTCGCGGACGTTATCGTTGATAACGTTGAGGGCGGAAAGAAAGACCACGAATATTACTGCGCCGACTCGGTAATTCTCGCGACGGGCGGTATCGGACGTGTTTACGACTTCACGACAAACTCCGCGATTGCCACGGGCGACGGAATACAGCTTGCTTACAATCTCGGCGCGGAAATCAAAAACCTGTCGTACATTCAATTCCACCCGACAGCGTTCGCCGACAAGAAAAACCGCGAATGTTTCCTTATTTCGGAGGCTGTTCGCGGAGAGGGCGCGTATCTTCTTAACTGCAACAAGGAACGCTTTATGCCCAACTATGAACCCGAACGCAAGGAACTTGCTCCGCGCGATGTCGTTTCAAAAGACATTATGGAAGAACAAAAACGCACGGGCAGTGATGAGTTTTGGCTTGATATTTCGTATAAAGACCCCGAATTTGTCAAGAACCGTTTCCCGATGATTTATAATAAAGTACTCGAAAAAGGATACGATATGACAAAAGAGCCTATTCCGATTTATCCGTGCCAACACTACCTTATGGGTGGTATAAACGTTGACGGCAAGGGCGCGACAAATATCGCTGGACTGTACGCAGCGGGCGAATGTTCGCACACGGGAGTACACGGTGCAAATCGTCTTGCGAGCAACTCACTGTTGGAGGCTCTTGTATTTTCAAGGCTTATCGCGGAAAATATCAATGCTCACGAAAGAACGGACAATCGCGCTGAAATCGAATACCCGATGAGTTCGCCTGACGGAAACGAGTTGCCGCACGGAATTAAAACGGAAGTCCGTCATATAATGCAAAAAGCATACTTTGTTTTCCCGAATTACGACGAGGCAGAAAAGGGCTTGAAACGTATCACCGTACTGAAAAATCAGCTTGAAAACGGCGGTTACGCGATTACGCCCGAATTTGTGGAAACAAAATCGATTGTTACTTGTGCATACATAATATTAAGTGAAGTTTTGGAAAGGAAAGATGAAAAATGACATTGCTCCCGTTTTATGTTGACGATTTAATCAAAACCGCTCTCAAGGAGGACATCAATTACATAGACAGCACAACCGATTTGCTTATCGATGAGGGCGATTTTTCAAACGCGTATTTTGTGGCGAAAGCGGACGGCGTTCTCTGCGGAATGGAAGTCGCGTGCAGAGTATTTTCACTGCTCGACCCAAAAGTGGAACTGAATATTCTCGTAAAAGACGGCGAAAGAGTAACCAAAGGACAGAAACTTCTCACAACAAACGGCAAAACGCGCGCTATGCTCAAAGCGGAACGCACCGCGCTGAATTTAATTCAGCATATGAGCGGTATCGCAACATACACCCGAAAATGCGTTGACGCTGTTGCGGGAACGAAAGCGTCTATCGCCGATACACGCAAAACGTTACCGGGACTTCGCCCGATACAGAAATACGCCGTTACTGTCGGCGGCGGGCGCAATCACCGCTACAATCTGACAGACGCGGCTATGCTGAAAGACAATCACATTGACGCTTACGGCTCAATCACAGGCGCGGTGAATGCTCTCCGTCAAAAGGCGGGGCATATGCTGCAAATCGAAGTTGAAACACGCAATCTTAAAGAAGTTCAAGAGGCTCTCGACTGTGGCGTGAACGTAATTATGCTTGACAATATGAGCACCGACGAAATGAAAAAAGCGTGCGAGCTTGTAAACGGTAAAGCGAAAACCGAGGCTTCGGGAAACGTTACGCTTGATAACATACGCGCCGTTGCGGAAACAGGCGTTGACATAATCAGCCTTGGCGCGCTTACGCACAGCGTTACGGCGTTTGATATTTCTATGAAATGGGGTAACTGAAATGGCAGATGAAATAGAATTTAGATATGACACACAAATTTTGCTTGATGTTGAAAACCCGTCCGATGACATAGAGGACGAGCTTGACGAATATATCCGATCGCACTTCAAAGGCGACAGCCTGCTTGTAATCGCGGACGAGGACGAGAACGGCGTTACCACCGCGAAACTTCACTTCCACACCAACGAGCCGTGGCTTATTCTCGAATACTGCCGTTCACTCGGCGAGATTTACGACATTGTCGTTGAGGATATGGTTCGACAATCGCGTGGGCTGAAAGGTTAATTTCCGAATATAACAAATGCGCCTATATAAAGGCGCATTTTCAATTTATTATGAGTTTCAGATTTCCGCGATAAGCTCCACTTCAACAAGCGCGCCTTTCGGAATCTGCAAACCGCCGACGCAGGAACGCGCGGGCTTGCCCGTGAAATATTCCGCGTATACGGCGTTGAATTTCGCAAAATCGCCGATGTCTTTGAGGTAGCAGTTTGTCTTTACAACTTTGTCAAGCGATGTTCCCGCCGCTTCAAGAACAGCTTTGAGGTTCTCGCAAACACGCTTTGTCTGCTCCTCGATACCGCCCTCAACAAGCTCGCCCGTCGCGGGGTTTATCGGAATTTGTCCCGATGTGAACAGGGTATTTCCGAATATCTTCGCCTGTGTGTAAGGACCTATTGCCTGCGGTGCTTTGTCTGTGTGTACGTCTTTCATAAAAATGCTCCTTTCAATATCCATAATCCGCTGTGTCGCGGATAATAATTATCCTTTATTCGCTTACATAAACCATAATATCATCATAAACAGCGCGATAACCGTCTTCGTTTATGTGCATTCCCTCAATGGTATATTCGGATTTAAGCCTGCCTTGTTCGTCCTTGAGATTTCGGTTTATGTCGATATATCGCTGACCGTGTTTATCGGCAAGTTTTTTCACTTCTTCATTCGCACGGTTTATCTTATCGTTGGTACGAATTTTAAGGCATTCCTTCATTTCCTCGGAAGCAGCTTCAAAATTTACGGGATAATATGCCATAAGGTAAATTTTAACATCGGGTACGTTCTTTTCTATTTCCGAAATAATCTTGTCATAATTCCCTATCATCTCGCTTATCGGTATGTTATCCCAACTCAAATCATTGGTTCCGATATTGATAAAAACCTTTGAGGGCTTTAAATCAATCGCGCATACGTCTATAACAGCAAGAAGTTCATTTGAGAGAAATCCGCCGACTCCGCGATTATATATTATCGTTTCGTCACCGTGTTCAGCGAGCAATTTATTTATCGGAAACATTTCCATAAGAGAAGAGCCGGTAAAAACTACCTGTCCTGTTTTAACGGTTTTATTTTCCTCTCCGTAACGCTCAACTTTCATTTCCTTGTCGGTCATTACGCTTAATCCTCTCTGTTACATATGAAATTGAAATTTATAATGCTCGTTAATATCTATCGCCGAAACAGACGGTTCTCCGTTGTCAAATTCCGCGCTGTATTGCGGCGGATAGAACGAAAGCGTTTGATTGAACTTCACGTCCGACCAACGGCATTTGTCATAAAGTTTATCGGAAATCTGAGCGTAAAAACCGCGCAAATCGCCGTCATTGAGAAAATCAAGAAAATCCGATAACGTAATTTCCAAATCCTCAAATTCGAGGGTATCGGGCGCGAAATACAGAATATTTCCGATAACATCGGGAATTACGCCTGTGTTTATGACAAAAATGCCGCCGAAAATATCGTCACCGATAATTATGTAGCCTTTTCCGCCGAACTTGATATTGAACATATTTATATCTCGATATTCGGGATTGCGGTTGCTCCCCAAAAGTTTCACAACATTTTCGGCAATTATACCGCCGCTTTGCGTTATAAGCATTCCGAAAGCCGACATTTCGTTCGGCTGAAAATAGTTCGCGTTAATTTCGGCGCACGGCTTGTCCACGGGAATTATTTCAACGTGGTTTTTGCCGCCCGATAACAAATCGGTAAGTTGCATTTTATCTCCTTACTCCACTATCTTGTAACCGCTTTCGGAAAGTGATTTCTTAATCTGCTCCAAATGCTCGAAGTTGCGGGTTTCAAGCTGAATACGCAAAAAGCAACCGTTGACGTTGGCATTCGCATCCGCGCGCTCGTGGTGAACGGCGGTAACGTTGCCGCCCAAATCCGCGATTATCTTGGAAACGCCGACAAGCTGACCGGGCTTATCCACAAGCTCGATTGTAAGCAGTGACGCGCGTCCGCTCTTAACAAGACCACGGCGAATTACTCGGCTCAGAATTGTAACATCGATATTGCCGCCCGATACAAGGCAAACCACTTTCTTGCCCTTGACGGGTATCTTATTGAACATAACCGCCGCCGCAGGAACAGCGCCCGCTCCCTCGGAAATCAGTTTCTGCTGCTCGATAAGCGAAAGTATCGCGCAAGAAATTTCGTCCTCGGTGACGGTTACAATATCATCAACATACTTTTTAACAAGCTCGAACGTATTCTCGCCCGGCTCTTTTACCGCGATACCGTCCGCTATGGTCGCAACACTTTCAAGCCGCTCGATTTTGTTGTCCTTGACGGAATTGAGCATTGAGGGCGCACCCGCCGCCTGTACTCCGTACACCTTGATATTCGGGTTGAGCGATTTTATCGTGAACGCAACGCCCGAAATCAGTCCGCCGCCGCCTATCGGAACAACAACCGCGTCCATATCGGGGAGCTGTTCCAAAAGTTCAAGACCGATTGTTCCCTGACCCGCGATTACGTTCTCGTCATCAAACGGGTGAATAAACGTGTAACCCTTTTCGTCACGCAACTGCAACGCTTTTTTGTAAGCGTCGTCATAAACTCCGGGTACAAGGCAAACGTCCGCACCGTAACCTTTTGTCGCCTCGATTTTGGAAATAGGCGCGCAGTCGGGCAAGCAAATCAACGATTTAATTCCCGCCTTTGTAGCCGCCAAAGCAACGCCCTGCGCATGGTTTCCCGCCGAGCAAGCGATAACGCCTCTTTTGCGTTCCTCCTCGGAAAGCGTTGAAATCTTGTAGGACGCTCCGCGCACCTTGAATGAACCCGTAATCTGCAAGTTCTCGGTTTTCAGATAAACGTCCGCCTCGGGGTTGATTTTCGGCGCTTTGATAAGGTCCGTTTTTCTGATAACGTCCTTCAAAACGTGCGAAGCCTTGTAAACAGTATCCAGTGTAAGCATTTTCTTTTCCTCCTATTTTTCGTGCACAGGAGCTGAAAAACAAAAATCCCCCAACGGACTTGGGAGATAAAACATCTATTCGCCTCTGTACATCCGTCAATGCACTTCCCTTTAACGGTGGAACTCCGTATCGTTTTAGTTGGACTGCGTCCGTTCAAACGGTCTGCTACGAGCCGATCATACCAAAGAACGCTTACCGATTTTCACCAAACATCGGCTCTCTGAACAAGCGTTGCCCTTTAATATGGCGTTTCCGCACTCATCATCGCATTTATGTTTTAATTATACACCACTGCTCTGATTTTGTCAAGGGTTTTTCTAATTATAATTTAATAATGTCAAATAAATTTGCCGCGATTTCCCAGTTGGGAATAAAACAACGATTTATTGTCCAATAAGAAGCACCCGCCAGATTAAATTCATCGACAAGGCGAAGTTTGGCGTCAATGCTCTTGGCGTCGTCAAACCACACAACGTGACCCGTGCCGTTTTCGGTGTAGTAATAATACGGCGTTTGCGTTTTCTCATCATAAAGTATCTCGGAATTGTGCTTTATCGCCGTATCAAGCGCCGCCGATAAGCCGATACTTGTCGCCGCCGTACCGCGGGTATACGGCAAATTCCAGTTGTAGCCGTAGTTCGGCATACCCATAATTATTTTTTCGGACGGTATCTCGGTTATCGCGTATTCCAGCACTTTACGAACCTCTTCAATCGGCTGTACGCTCATTGGTGAAGAATATGTGAACCCCCATTCGTACGTCATTATAATCACATAATCGGCAACCTCTCCTTGAACCTTATAATCGTGCGACTCGTACAGAATACCCTGTTGGTCTGCACTATATTTCGGCGCAACAGACGTTATCAAAATATAGTTTTCGTTATGCAGACGTTCGGAAAGTTCTCGCAGGAAATCATTATAAGCGTCCTTGTCATCGGGCGAAATGTACTCAATATCAAGATTTACGCCGTAATAATCTTTATTTTCAAGCTCCGTCATAATTGACGATATAAGCCTTTCCCGCGCGTCCTCGCTTGCAAGTATCTGCGACAACACTTCTGTTGAAAAAGTACCCTCGCTTATGTTTGCGACAACCATAA
Source organism: Oscillospiraceae bacterium (assembly GCA_022766825.1). Classification (GTDB taxonomy): domain Bacteria; phylum Bacillota; class Clostridia; order Oscillospirales; family Ruminococcaceae; genus CAG-115. The sequence continues at coordinate 20,510 of JALEQE010000030.1, forward strand.
GCGGCATTACCGCACTTTCCTTTGCGCGCTCGATAAGCCTTTCATCGGGCGGCGCGGCTAATTCGCCGTCGGGAGTGAGCGAATAAGAAAACGGCGACAAAAACGTCAAAAACGGCAAAGCGCATTCCAACGCTCTGTCGGTAATATTCGTGTAAGCATACCCGTTGATAATCGCGGGACGTCTTTCGACTTCCTCGGCAAGCGGTATGTTTATCACATCACCGATTTGAAGTGAAAATGGATTTACATCGGGATTGGCGGCTAACAACTCGTCAAGCGGGACTTCAAATTCAAGCGACAGCGAATACAGCGTCTGCCCCTCTTTTATAACGTGCCGAACGGTATCCGACATTATTATCAAATGCTGACCCACAACAAGATTGTTCGGATAACGCAGAGCGTTATCGGCGATTATACGGCTAATGGGTATTCCGAAACGCCGTGAAATCTCGTTTAAACTGTCGCCCGCTTTTACGGTATAAATGTACATATCTGCTCCTTTCATACATTAAAGTATTTCCGTGCGCCAAGAATATGAAATCCCATAGTATCAGCGTAATTGTAGGTTGAAAGTCTGCGGTTTCTCGCGTCGTTGGAATGGGCGCACACGAAAATATTCCGAGGTTCGGCGGGGCTGAATATCGCTGACACGATAACCGTGTGATAAAACCGCCCCTCTTCGTTTATCAGCTGTATGATGTCGCCACGCCGCAGTTCCGACAACGGCGAAACCTCCGCGTACACTCCCTCGCCGAGATTGGAAAGCAGAAATTCACGCAGGAAATTAACGCCCGTCCAGGACGGAGAGCGATTATCCGAGTTGATATAGTACCACCCGTTTTCCTGTGAGTAGTTCATAACGCCGCAACCTGCGTACAAACATTGAGAGATGTAATTCGTGCAGTCGCCGCCGATATCCTCAAAATCGTAAAAGCGCGGATTTCGGGCGAAAGCCCAGTCAAGCGCATACCGAACCGCCGCGCGGCGGTCATATCCGATTTCAATCAGCATATCATCATCCCCTTTGTGCATTTTATGCACTCAAATTCAATCGGTGACTGTGCCTGTAACAACAAAAAACGGGGAAGTTCGACTTCCCCGTCATAATAATTCATTTTATTGAGTATTGTTTTGTGAAACAAACGTCAGAAACTCGCCCGCAGGCAACGGTTTCGAGAAATAAAATCCCTGAATAAAGCTGATTTGCAGTTCTTCCAAAGTATCAAGCTGTTCTTTAGTTTCCACGCCCTCCGACACGATTTCCAGATCCATTCCCTTAACCATCTTCATCGCGGCGTCCATAATGTACTTCGCTTTGCTGTTTTCAAAATACGCGTTTGTCATTTCACGGTCAAATTTGACAATATCCACGGGCATATCGATTATGTAATTGAGGTTTGACTGCCCTGTGCCGAAATCGTCAAGAGAAAATTTAACACCAAAATCAATAAGCTTCTGCATATTCCGCAAAAGAACGCTTTTCGTATCAAGCGACGCGCTTTCCGTTATCTCGAAATTTATCATATCTGGCGAAATGTTGTTCTTTTTCATAATTTCGATAAAGTCGTCCGCCAGATTTTCGTAAGCGCATTGAATTACGGAAAGGTTGACCTCAATATACTTTAACCCGAGTTTGCGTAAATCATTGTTGCTGATAAAATGGCACACCTTGCGGAAAACCTCTTCGCCCAGCCTTAAAATCATTCCGTTGTTTTCGGCAATCGGAATAAACTTATAAGGCGGAACTATGTTGCCTTTATCGTCGCGAATACGCACCAACGCCTCTGCGGCGGTAAACCTGTGTTCTTTTGTTGAATAAATCGGCTGATAGAACACTTCCACCCTGTCATTGTTCAGCGCGCTGATAATAAGGTCGTTTACCTTTTTATCATCATTCACTTTTTCAGCGACAACTTCTTCCACAACAGTAAAATGCGTTTCCGCCAGTTCCACGTTATTCAGGCTGACATAACGTATAATCTCCGATAAATCGCTCGCGTTATTGACGATATACGGATTAGGCACGCAAATCCAATACGGATTGATGATAATATCCTGCGTTATGCCCCACCCTTCGTTGAAACGTTTACGCAATATGTCAAGCTCGCGCTGATATCTTGATCCGTCCTCCACCAAAACCAATATTTCGTTGCCGCTGCCCTTAAACACGAGGTTATCGGGAATTGTCGCCAAATAATTCAAAGTTTCATCAAAAATGCTGTCCTCACGCAAGGTATTCAGCGTACTTGAATCGTAAAGTATATCAATAACGGCAAATTCGCTGTTATTATTGTAAAGCTGAGTTACATACAATTCAAAAGCGTTTTGGTTGAAAAGTCCCGTTTGGTTATCAATATTGTAGCCGGGGTTTTCAAGTTTGAGATACAGC
>JALEQE010000050.1 GCA_022766825.1 Oscillospiraceae bacterium
GTACTTATGACAACGCGGAATGGAAAAAAACAGTTTCAAGCAATGCTTTATCAATGTCCAACACTAAATCCGGTCTGTCAAAAGGCTTATATCGTCTGAAAACAATTGTGAAAATAACATATTCAAGCGGCAAAACCGAAACCGTCACTCTTTACAGCAACCAGAAAAGCGTTAATTAATTTAGGGCAGCACCGCATAATTATTGTCGTTCGATTGCGCAGACAGATTAATAGTGCGTTCGCCTTTTTATGCGGCGCGTCCTGCGCCGCTTGGGCGAACGCCTTCCGACTTCGTGTCGGCGGCAGATTGTACAATGAGGACGACGCAAGGCTGTATGCCTTGCTAGGACGAATTGAGCAAGATGACGGAAAATATGCACGCAAGCGAATGACACAGGCGTCAGCCGTTAATTGTGCGGTGGTGCCATAGGACATTTAGCTTATGCGGAAAAGAACGGTAAATAAGTTGGGAATATTTTCGCTGGGTGTTCTCGCTTTTTTATCGGTTTACCAAGGCAAATTTACAGCGGTTTATTTTTGATAACAGTTATTGGCGGATGTTCCTTTTTCGTGCTTTTACTTATGTTTCTTGTTTTTTATCCGTAATATAACTTGTTATGTCTACCCTTTAACATTTATTCCCTTAATTTGTTTTGTTTTGAATTTTGCCTTGCCGCTGTAACGGCAGGGCGATTTTTTTATATGGGTTATAAGGCAACACCGCACAAAGAACGCCTTACGACTTTGTACGCATCTTGCTTGCATATTTTCCGTCATAGCGTTTTGCGCGAAGCGCATAATGCGTGCACAAAATTTCGCTTGACCGCATTATCCGCCTTCGGCGGAAAACGCTGCGTCAGCCCGCCTGCGCTCAATTTGTACAATCTGCTGCCGACACGAAGTCGGAAGGCGTTCGCCCAAGCGGCACAGGACGTGCCGCACAAAAAGGCGAACGCACTATAAATCTGACGGCGCAATATGCGCACAATCTCTGTGCGGTATTGCCTTAACAAGCGTGTTCGGCGATTACCCCATATAAAAAAGGGAACAAATGTTAAAGGGTAGACTTAATAGTACACGGGTAAATGCAAACAGAAGTGGCAGAGAGCCGAAAATGTAAATCATTTTAATCAAACATTCATTCCGTCAGCGGCGGCACAAAGTGCTCTATTGCTTGACAAAGCTTTGGGTGATGAATAACAAAATGTATTGCGGGAGATTTGCTTTTGGATACCATTACCCATTTGTTTTCGTGGATATGTATCTGAAGATTTCTGAAGACAAATGCGGATGTCTTTTTCAGACGGTAGTTCTGATGTTGTTTTTCAAATTCTTCAGCAAGATGGATATGTTCGATGTATTCCTCATAAGTGTAAAATATATCCTTTTCCAAAAATATTCCCGAAACAGAAATAATCAGCGGGTGCTTATCAAATTCTTCTTTGGACAAAATCGGTATCTCGTCCTCAACTATATTATCTTTTAAAATATTGTCAATCATTCGTCGTTGAATTTCGGTATATTCAAGGATTTTATCTATCTCTGCTTCGGACAAGCTTTTAGTTTGTAAAAACGTTTCAAGACTTTCTTTGTTATAAACATAAAGCGGCGGGGCAGACAAAGTGCTTCTTCTTTTTCCGCTTGTCTGCGAATCTTTAAGCAGGAAAGCGTTTAGACTTTCCTCATCTTCCGAACAGAAGATTTCCATAAGTGGATTCGCATGAGCAAGCAGTTCGCGTGAGCGTTTTTTATAATAAGCTACTTCATCTTTGTTTTTGGTGAGATAATATTTCCCATCTTCGTGATGACCGGCAATTGCTTCTCCCGAAAGCGCGGCAGTTCCGGAAACCTTCAGGAAATGCAAAAATACATCGTTTTGTGCTCCGTCAAGATAATACGGCGAAATCTGTCCGGTCATATACATAGGTATCCAGCTTTCAAGCCCAAGCATCATTTCTTCAAACGGACGGTCAATGTTATGAATCATATTCAGATGCAGTTTTTTCTTCAGCATCATAGCCATTCCAAACATCCATTTTTTCGGGAAATCGGCGTCTTTTGCCATTTCCCCCATCGGCATATCGCTATACATTATCACAGGCTCCATTGATTTGGAAAGAACTGTTGCTTTCAGGAAGTCAAGCTCTGCTGTCATCATTTCCTGAAGACCGAAATATGATTTTGAAGTTGGCAGCTGAAATGGCACCGAAGGGACTTTAAGCTCATCAAAATGAATTACTCTTATATACTCATTCAAATCAAAGTCGTTTAGCCTTTCAAGAAAATCGGAAATCTCGTATTTGGGTCGCCTTTGACCTGCGAAAAGCCAATCGCGTAAACGTTCAAAAAGCACCGCTGAATCATCTGATTCCTCAAGGGGGCATCCGATAAGCTCGGACAAAATTTTCCTGTCCTGAATATCACTGGTTTCACGAACTATAAATCCGGCAATATCCGCGGCAAATTTAACAGGGTCGGAGGGTTTGCGTGAGCCGTTTCTTATTCTGAAAAAAGCGGAAGATTCATAATTAGTAGATTGACAAAGATTAGTAATATTTATGTTCAATACGGAAATAAGAATATTCAGCTTCTGACGCAGATTTTCCTTGCTGGTGGCAACAATATCCGCGCAGGTGAAAAAACTTCTCTCAACATCACTCTTTAACAGTTTCGCTTCGCCGTCGGACTTTTTGCGGAAAAGAATAGCGATTCCGTCACAAAGCTGACCGAATGCCTCACTATCGATTTCCGGCATACGCTCACCGTTTCTGTATCTGCTGATAGTAGCGGGGGACAGACCGGAAACTTTGCTGAGTTCCTTTGCGGTACAGTCTAATTCATTTATGTATTCGTTAAGTTTTTCGTTGAAATTCATCAAATACTCCATTCTGCATTAAAGATTTCTACCCATTTGTATATTATAAGGCATTTTCGTAGAAAAATCAAGTGCAATACCGCAAAATCTCTGTGCGGTGTTGCCTAAGATGTTTCCGAAGTGTCATATTGACAATTTGGGAATTGTGTTGACAGAGTAAGTATAATATTGGTATACTATAATAATAATGAAAAATTTGTAAAAACAGGAGGATGTATATGAAACAAAGAAAGATGCAATTATCTGCTAAACGCTTCATAAGTCTTTTGATAGCGTTATGCATGATAATGATGCCGACAGCCGCATTCGCGACTGACCCGGTAGCTCCTACGCAGACTGCCGGAACGCTGGCATTTGGCTCGCACCACAGCGAGGGAGCGCAAACGGCAAACGGCAGATTGTTTATTAAACAGGGAGATGCCACAAGCTTCGTAGAGATAAGCTTTGACGGTGATAGCGGAGAGTTTTCTGCTGAAACTATGGGAGAGGTTACCACCCTTACTGTCAAACTTGAGCCGAATTCGGGCTATAAGCTTGATACCGTTCGCGGGGTTGGCTTGGAAGTAGACGGTCAGCAATGTTCAACTGACGATGACTATTTGGACAAGATCGTTTCCGCCGACGGATACACATTTGACTTTTCCTCAATTCTTGGCGATAAAAAAGCTACCGAAGTGACTTTTTCGCTGGATTTCGGCTTTGGAGAAGACGATGGCGGAGAAAACCCTCCTTCGCCTCCTTCGCCACCTGCGAATAAAGGCGAATTGACATTCTCTTGTCAGAGCAACGCTGTTAACGGCGGAGATATTTATTATAAGTTCAACGGCACGGGTGATTTTGTTAAGGTTGGAATTACCGATAACAATTACGACCCGATTACTATGAACGATAGCACTACTTCAATCACCATTAAACTTGTACCTAATCAGAACTATCAGCTTGATACTGTCCGCGGAGTAACATTGAGAGTTAACGGTACTGAAAACAAAGCGACCGCCGACGACTTAACGGCTTTGGTATCCAACTCCGGCTATACATATAACTTATCCACCTTGCTTGGCGGATCTGCTGTTTCCGAATGTAGCTTTGATTTGGAGTTTGGCTTTGGAACAGACGATGGCGGAGAAACACCTTCGACAAGCGACGGCAATTTCAGATTCACTTGCCAGGGCGACCCCAACGGAGGAACTGTATCCTACAAAACTAATTCGGCTGCTGATTATACACTTCTGGATTTTGGCAAAGGTAAATCAGCGTCTATTTCGCTCACCGATGATGATACCTCAATCACCATAAAAATTGAGCCGAACACGGAAAAAGACTATTTTCTTGATACTGACCGCGGCGTTATACTGCGTGTGAACGGAACTGATAAGTTTGAAGCAAAAGGCGACAACATTTCTGATTTTGCCACCGGACATACATTTAATCTGACAGAATTGCTTGGCGGATTTGCTGTTTCTGCAAGCGACTTCGAGATTGAATTCGAAATCAAGAACAAAAACGGCGGAAGCTCGGGAAACAGCCCCTACGAGGGCGAATACTCGGGAACAAAGGTTGAAAACGTTCCGCTCACAGTCACGGGAAATGTTGATTTCTGCATAAACGATTCCGAGCTATTCAACATTACCAGTGAAAAACTATTAGACATGACATGTGATTATACTTATGATGGGAATGGCTATGTCGATTTCTATTTACAATGGCATCTTGGTAATAGATACACAAGCATAATTATTAACGGAACGGATTATTACAGCCAGCTCCCGACACCCGATACCAATGAAGGCAAACAGGCTCTTCTGGACGCGTGTAAAGGTCAGCTCAACGAGGTCAAGATTTCCGTTCCTTACAGCGAAAGCGGATATACAATTTCCGGAGCGGTGAAGGAATTGGACGACAGCGACAGCGAATACTGGCTGGTCGGAAACTTCCTTTGGTTTTATGAAGAATCAAGCGCAGCGTTTCCGGATGACCTTATTTTAAACGGCAAAATGGAGCTTTTAGGCATAACCTTTAACGATGAGCCGTTTGAGCAAACCGATTACTTAAAATGGGATAACGATGAAAAAGGCGGAGAAGCGGTTCTTCCCACAGGCGCTGTAATCACGGTAAAAATTATTCCCGACTATGGCTTTCAGCTTACTTCTTTCGGTGTAAATGGCTCTAACTTCGGTACCGGCGATGAGCAATCGGTATTTACCTTTGTTGTTGAAAAGGGCAATTTCCATTTAGGTGCAAACATTACAAAGGTTGATGACAGGGTTGAAAGTGGCGCCGAAGCCGTTACTGACGGAAGCATTCAGCTCGGCAATGGTGAAATTGATACCGGCTCGGTTGTATTGTCTGTTAATACCGCAGGCGATGATAATTTGAACGGCTTTGAAAACGAATTGGCAAATTACAATGATTTAGATGGTTATACAATCAATTCTATCCTTGATATCAACCTCAATCAAGTTTTGTACAAGGGAAATACAACGGATTTCTGGGAAAACGAGCTGAATGATTTGTCAAGCGAGGCGGAGATTACTCTTGACCTGGCGGACAATTTCGACAATGTTGTTGTTCTCCACCAAAAACACGACGGCTCTTTTGAAAAGCTCCCGACAACCTCTGAGAACGGAATAATAACCTTTAAAACTAAGCAGTTTTCGGAATTTGCCCTCGCTGTTGAGAAAGTGGGCAACGACAATAACGAGCCCCAAATCAAAGATGATGACGGAAAAACGGGCTGGGACGTTATTTCGAGTGTTATTGAGGAAACGAAAGACGGCGGCACAGTAACAGTTGATATGAACGGCACTACACAGCTGCCCAAGGACATTTTAAGCGACATCTCGGGTAAGGACATTGACCTTGTTCTCAATATGGGCGACGGTTTCGTGTGGACAATCAACGGCAAATCTGTAACAGACCCGAAAGATGTTGATATGGGTGTAAATACGGACAGTTCAATTCCTGTGAAAGTAATCAACGCGCTTACGGGCGAATGTGAGTATACTACGATTTCGCTTGCTCACAACGGCGAGTTCGGCTTCACGGCGGTACTTACAGTTGAGATGGGCGAAAAGAACCAAGGTTTGTTCGCGAACCTGTACTATTACAATGAGAACAGCGAAAAAACCGAGTTTATGTGTTCCGACAAAATCGGCGCGAACGGTAAGGCAGACTTCACGTTTACACACGCCTCGGAATACGTTGTCGTATTTGACGACCACGACCACGGCAAAGCGGCGGACGGTTCGACAACAACCTCCGACACGACCGCAGACGGCGATACAAACCCTTCAACGGGTGTAACAATGGTATTCGGCACGGCACTGATTTCGGGCGCGGCAATGATGATTTCCCGCAAAAAGAAAAAGTAAGCGGAAAACGTATACGTAACTAAATAGCAAAATCCCGTCGGACGAAAATCGTTCGGCGGGATTTATCTTTGATGAACGGGCGTTCCATAATGTTTTATTTTACCGCCCGTGACTTTATGTTAGCATGGTCTGAAAAAGGGGTAATCCTCACGAAAACTCCGCCGACAAAAATTACGGCAAGCGGAAGTAGACATATTCGGTTTCGCCGTTTCCGAGAAGAAGCTCCGCTCTGCAAAGGTCGCCCTTTTGCGGAACGCCGATATTTGCTTTATCCCTAAGATACTCCTCAAATGTCATAGACTTAACCTCGGAAATCACGCTTTCTTCAAGAATACTGTCATACTCGCCGCCGACTATCTTCTTATAAGCCTCTCTCATTTCATCAAGGTAATCGCTTTGGTCGGCAAGGAAGATTTTTTTCTCTTCGCCGTACGCTATCTCGGTTTCTTTGTAATCCCTAAAATAAAACGTATCAAGCCAAATATCATCTTGTTTATACTGCACTCCGTAACCGCCTTTCAGCAAGACATCTTCCTTGTTCCAGATATCGTTTTTTAGGAGCAGGTTTATACCGCCGTCGGTTTTTTCGGCGGTAACAAAAGTCGGGAAATAATAGAGCATCTCGGGCGGTACTTCTTTAACCGAAGCCTTTCCGACAAATTCGCTGCCGCCTGCCGTTATCTTTAATCTGTAATCTCCGGCAAGAAAATCTCCGGAGATTTCCTTTTCTGATACATTTACCGTTACGGCATAGTCAATAAGCGTACACACTCCGTTCTTCCAACGAAATCTCGCAAAAACGCCCGGGCCGAAATAATAGTGATAGAACGTGTCATACGTTCCCGAAGCGTAGAATGCCGTGCTTTCGTCCTCGGTCGGAGTATCAAAGCCAACATAGCACACGAACTCCCTGCCGCCGTT
>JALEQE010000159.1 GCA_022766825.1 Oscillospiraceae bacterium
AATGTTAATTTTGGTTGACAAAGTTCAAGCGGAAATTGGTAGACATTTTTAAGAAATTCTGCTATAATTAAAACCAACGAAAGGCTTTCGATATTCAATGAAATAGTAGAACAAGGAGCGTTTATTATGAAATTTTCCGAAAAATTGATTGAACTTCGCAAATCCCGCGGCTGGTCGCAGGAAGAACTTGGCGAGCGGCTTGGCGTTACAAGGCAAACGGTATCAAAGTGGGAACTAGGTGCTACAACGCCCGAAATGGAAAAGCTCTCCGCTATGAGCGAACTTTTCGGAGTGTCCGTTGACGAGCTTGTAAAAGGCGAAAAAGCAGTTATCGATGAACAAAAACCGCCGCTTTCCAATACGAAAAACAGACTTAATTTTGTGAACGGCGAATATAAAAGTAAAAAAACGCTGTGGGGTATGCCGCTTGTGCATATTACTTCTCACGGCGTGGCAAAAGGCTTTGTGGCGATTGGATTGCGGGCAAGGGGTATTATTTCAATCGGGTTGCTTTCGGTCGGAGTGATTTCGATAGGTTTGCTTGCGCTTGGTCTGATTGCTACGGGTTTTCTCGCGCTTGGGGCGTTCGCTGACGGCGCGGTTGCGGCGGGTGTATTTTCCGCCGGTGGGGTATCGGTTGGGGTATTCTCGGTCGGAGGAGTTTCGTGCGGGTGGCTTACCTGCGGCGGGCTTTCGATTGGAAAGTACGCTTTCGGAGGATACGCTTCGGGCGATATTGCGATTGGCGGTTCGGCGAACGGTATAATCGCTCTCGGCGACACCGCAAACGGAGAAATTACGTTCAACGGCAATGTTCCCGCAGAGCAGTTCCGTGAAGTGATAACGTCAAAACTGCCGAACACGCCGAAATTTGTTGTGGATTTATTCTCGTGGCTTGCGGAAAATGTTTCGTCAAAATAAACCGAACAGTCAAAAACATTGATAAATGGAATAATGCCGCGCGGTTTTCGCACGGCATTATTCTTTGACTTTGATTTCCGCATTCGGATAAAATAATCTCAGGATTTCCTCAGCAGTTTTGCCCTGTTTTGCGAGATAATTTGCGGCATAAACGCTCATTCCTTTGTTTTCGCCCCAACCTTGACAGGTGAAAACGAATTTATCCTCCGTATAGTCTGCCGAAATAGCCGAACTTCGCAGTCCGAACGCGTTTTTGAGCGTTTCTCCCGAAATCCTGACGTCATCAAGTTCTATGTACAACAGCGTTCCGCCGCTGCTGTAAACAGGGTCGTGAAGCCATTCCGTGCAGTTGTACGGCAAGTTCCCGCCGTTCAGCGCGGAACGCACTTCTTCGGGCGTGAACGCCGCGCTACTTTCGAACGCGGGCGCGTTGATGTCGCACGGTAAATTCACCGACAGGGAATACGGCGGACATTCGTCGGTACGTCCCGTGGATATTTTGCAAATCGGTACGTTGAACGTTTCACCGTCAAAGGTAAATGTTGAGTTCAGCGCGCATTTCACCGCCGATTTTACTTCTTCGGACGGAGTATCGCGCGTATACGGAGTATATTCGCTTACCGAAAAATCTGCGCCAAGATTTTCAAAACCGCTTTTCGGGTTCAGATGATACTTTATTCTCGTGTTTTGGACTATTGCAATCGCTTTCAGCGCCTCAGGTTCAAATGCAACGTTTTTTATAAGCATTCCCTCGACGCACCCTGTGAGAAAATCTTCATAGGTCGGAGTGTAGACCGTCCCCGCGGCTCGGTCGTAAACACTCACCGTTTCGGGCAGATCGCTCTTTTTTTTCGGACAGAGATTGACCGCGAGCGAAATAACGCCGATAAGCAGTAACAGAGATATGCCTGATACCATTGTTGTTTTTTTTATCATTTCCTCTCCTTTTGCAAAATATTACACACTTGTGAATTTTGCAATATAAAAAATTAAATAATTCAAAGATTTCCTTGACTTTATAAGATAAATGTAGTATAATGAAAATATATGATAAAAAAGCCGTGCGATAATGAACTTATTAGCAAAATCAACTATCAAACGGCAATAAAGTATGGGGTGTGTATTATGGACAAATTGGAACAACTGAAGTCAACAGACAGACTGTACCATATGTGTGAGGATTTCTGCAAGAACAGTGTTATTGACGCGTCATTGTACAATAAGTACGGCGTAAAGCGAGGCTTGCGCAACTCCGATGGTTCAGGCGTTGTCGCGGGTATCACAAACGTATGCTGTGTTCACGGTTATGTTATGTCCGAGGGTGAAAAAAAGCCGATCGAGGGCGAACTGATTTACCGTGGCTATAATGTTTCAGATATTGTCAAGGGCGTTTTGAACGACCGCCGTTACGGTTATGAAGAAGTCGCGTATCTGCTCCTTTTCGGCGTACTGCCAAACGAGCGTGAATTGTCGTCTTTCGCGCGGCTGATTGCTGAATACCGCGAGTTGCCTCGTTATTTCAGCGAGGACGTTATAATGCGTAACCCTTCCCCGAATATTATGAACAAAATGCAGCAGGCTGTCCTGACCTTGTACAGCTATGACAGCGACCCCGAGGACAAGTCTATCGAAAGTGAAATGCTGAAAGCTATTTCGGTTATTTCAAAACTTCCCGCGATTATGGTCGCGTCATATCAGGCTTTGCGCCGCTTTTACCACAATGACACAATGGTAATGCACCAGATTAACAAGGACGAGAGCCTTGCCGAGAGTATTCTGTCCACTTTGCGCGACGACCGTGCCTACACTCCCGAGGAAGCAAAACTTCTTGACCTTTGCCTTATGCTTCACGCGGAACACGGCGGCGGTAACAACTCGACTTTCACTTGCAGAACGGTTTCGAGTTCGGGTACGGACGCTTATTCCGCTTATTCCGCGGCGATTGGTTCGCTGAAAGGTCCCCGTCACGGCGGCGCGAATATGAAGGTTATGGAAATGCTCGAATATGTTAAGACCGGTGTTAAGGATTGGGAAGACGATGAAGAAGTCGAGAATTTCCTCAGAAAGATAATCCGCAAAGAGGCGGGCGACAAAACAGGACTTATTTACGGTATGGGTCACGCCGTTTACACGCTGTCCGACCCGAGAGCGGTTATTCTGAAATCTAATGCTATGAAACTTGCGGCGGGTACGGATTTTGAACGTGAATTCAAGCTGTTGGATTCAATCGAGCGTCTTACTCCGAAAGTATTCGCCGAGGAACACGGGGATATAAAGAATATATGCGCAAACGTTGATATGTATTCCGGATTGGTTTACAAGATGCTGAAAATACCCGTTGAGATGTATACTCCACTGTTCGCTTGCGCGAGAATGGCAGGTTGGTGCGCACACAGAATGGAGGAAATGATAAACGGAAAGCGTATCATTCGTCCCGCTTATAAGGCAATCAACCTCAACAAGAAGTATATTCCTATTGATGAACGTCCGTAACGTTACAATAACGGTCACTTTGTTTAGCAAGTGACCGTTTTTTTGTGTTTTTGCGAAAATTTCGATTTTGGTATTGAAAAAAACAGAATATTATGATATAATATAAAGTTGTATAGATAACAAGTCACAGAGGTGGATAGAATGAAAAAGAACAGTAAGATAACGCTTGCGGTTCTTGCGGCGGGAGTTGTATTGAGCCTTGCGGCGAGAATTTTTGTGATAACGGCACACACGGATATGAAAACGGGATTTTTGTATCACGGCGATGAATTGCTGTGCAATGTTTTGTATTACGGAATTATTGTAATCGCGGCTGTCACGGCGATTTTTACGTCGAAATATGATGAAAAAAACAGCGCTTTCGGAGAATGTACGGCGAAAAGTATAACTGGCGCAAAGGCGGCGGTTATCGGATTTCTGACTTTGGGTACGGGTCTTTTTGCGGCATATGAGGGTTATACGGAAATACACGCGATAACCCGTAATATGTTCCTTGTTATCGTTGATTTCCTGTTTGGCGCGGCACTTATTGCAATAGCATTTGCAACTCTTTATAAAAAAGAGTTCACTCCCGGATTGGGATATTCATTTTCCTTTATCGGTGTGTATTGCGTATGCAGAGGCATCTACTGCTTTATGAGCAGAATGGCTATCGTTACCGTTCCCGAGTATCTGATCGAGTGTCTGTGTCTTGTAGTAATGGCGGTGTTTTTTTTGCTTCTTGGCAGATTTTTGTCGGGAAACGAAACAAAGCATACAAGAAAGGCTATGTGTTTCTGGGGTGTGGGAACGTCCGCGTTGACATTGTCTTCTGCGTTCGGAACGATAATCGCGAGCATTGCCGCGCCTGAGGCGGTTCGCAGTCGGATAGTTATGACAAGCTATGATGCTGAGAGCTTCCGACAGGCAAGCGAGGGTGTTGACGCATACAAAATGGTTTATACACCGTGGGTAAACGTGTTCCTCGGATTGTTGACGGCGGCGGTTTTGGTGATTATGTTTATGAATAAATCGCCAAAGTCCGATATTTCCGAAACGGAAAGCAACTAATATTATTACAAAACGGAGAGCGGAAGTTCTCCGTTTTGTTTTCAGAAAAACTGTATCGGTTTTCACTCTGTTTGATTTGATTTGTGAAAAATGAGCAAAAATCGTAAAAAAGGGCTTTTTTTATTTCAAAATATATGTTATAATATAATGTGTATGTATTACATTTTTGAAAAAATCGGAATAATTACGTTTGCAGCTGTTTTGGAGGAAAATTGAAAATACGAAATTTATTGATTTATCCGCTTGCGTTGGCAATGTGTTTTATATTGTGCGGCTGTTCTTTATCGGTTTCTGTGGAAAACCTGCTTTCGCCGCCGAAGCTTACAGATGAACAGGACGATATTTATAAAGAGCTTATTCGCAGCGTCGGAAAAAACATTAAACTGAAATATCCGAAAAACGGCGATTATCGTTCGGCGTTTGTGATAAGGAATATTGATGATGAGCCTGATGATGAGGCGCTGGTGTTCTATGAAAGCAAGGATATACGTTCCGGCGAGAGCGCACTCCGCTTGAAGTTCCTTGATAAAGCGGACGGGAAATGGGAAGCTACATATGACCTTGCTTGTCCCGGAAACGAGATAGACAGCGTTTTGTTTGCTGACCTTGGCGGAAGTCCCGAAAAGGGAATTGATCCCGCGCAAACAAACGACAACTCGACTAGCATAATTTTGAGCTATACTCTGCTTAATCAGACAGATAAAGCGTTCACTGTTCTGAAATACAAGGACAAAAAGCCTGAGGAGCTTATTTCCTCAACGTATTCGTGTATGAGCGTTTCCGATATGAACAAGGACGGAAAGAATGAGCTTGTTATCGTAAACGTGAGCAAGGAACTTCAGACAGCGTCCGCTTCAATGTATACCGACAGCGGCGACCGTCTTGAACTGCTCTCGAATACTCCTCTGTACGGCGGAGCGGCAGACTATATACGTGTTACCGATGGTATGCTCGATGAAAATACACCCGCGCTGTTTCTTGATTATTCCAAGGGCGGCGGCCAGTCGGGAACCGATGTTCTTTATTGCTACGGAAGCCGTTTGTTCTGTCCCGACAGCATTGGAAGCAAGCCCGCGGCAGGTATCATCTCTCGTCAGGTAAATGATTATATGGCAGAGATATACAGTTTTGATATTGACGGCGATGGATTTATTGAAATACCGTCAACGACGCCGTTACCCGGATATGAAACGCTAACAAAGCCCGAACAGATCTGCGCTGTACAATGGTATACGGTACAGAATGATAATTTCACGCAGAAAGCGTACAGCTACTTTTCGGGTAAATATCGCTTTGCGCTGTTGTTCCCAAATCGCTGGACGGGCGTTGTGACAGCTGTGGCTGATTTTACAACCAACGATATAATATTTATTTCTTATGACGCAGAAACGGGTTTGAAGGCAACGGAGGATAACGAAATTATGCGTATCCGTACCGTTGAAAAAGATGACGCGGAGGCGATGGAAGCGACAAAAGGAATGAAGCTTCTGGGAGAAAGTGAAGATCTTGTATACTATGCGCTGAACAGCAATTACAAAACAGGTAAGCTTGCGCTGACTGAAAGCGAGCTTAAGGACAGCTTTGTTATACTTTGATGTTTCGTAAAACGATTGTTGGCAGAGTTACGGAGGTGTATTATGAAACGGATACTGGTAGTCGAGGATGAAGATTCGATACGGGATTTTGTTGTGATAAATCTTCGCCGCACAGGATATGACGTCACCGATGTGGCAAGCGGGGAAGAGGCGGTTTCGGAATATGGAAAGCAGGGCGGAAATTTTGATATTGCCTTGCTGGATATTATGATGCCGGGAATGGACGGGTTTTCCCTTTGCAGATGGATAAGGGAACAGTCAAGCGAAATCGGTATCATAATGCTGTCGGCAAAGTCGCAGGAAATGGATAAGGTTAATTGTCTTATGATCGGCGCGGACGATTATGTAACAAAACCGTTTTCGCCGTCTGAATTGGTGGCTCGTGTGGACGCTATATATCGTAGGGTAAGTATAAACCGTTCTCATCGTGAAGAGCCCAAGGCAATAACTTCCGGACCTTTTACGCTTGATTATCAGAGCCGAATGATATATAATCGCGGAAAGCCAATAGACCTTACTCAGATTGAATATCATATATTGGAATTTCTTATGAAAAACCGCAATACTCCCGTTGACAGGCAAACGCTTTTAAAGCATATCTGGGGCGATTCTTACGTCGGCGAGGATAAGGTGATAGATGTGAATATAAGGAGGCTTCGTATGAAAATCGAAGAAGATCCCTCAACGCCGAAATATATACAGACGGTTTGGGGCTTTGGTTATAAGTGGAACGGATAATAAATGGATAATAACATAAAACCTTTACCTAACCGCCGGATTTTCGGAAGGCAATCCATTTCAGCACGGTGGATGGTCAATACATTGTCTGTGGCGGGTGTGCTTCTGGTAGTTGCAAATATCTTTATTTATTATTTTACCAAGAAGTATTATTACGGCTCCGCTGAAAGCTATGTGGTATCCGAGGCAAACGCTTCGCAGACTATTCTGGCGCGGCTTTACGAGGACCTCTCAACCAATTATTCCTCTGAGGTTCGCAATATAGTGGAAAGCTTCAATAAAAAAGATCAGATGGAGCTTATGTCAATCAACAAGAATGGCGAGGTAACGCTTACCTCAAGCGGTTTTTCGCCGGATAGTGATTATTATATGCCCGATTACGAAAAGGCTTTGAAAAGCGAAAACGGTCTTGGAGTATATCTGGGGCGTGACGGGCGTGAGAATATTCTGGCGGTAACGACAATAATTGCACAGCCAACAGGTAATTACAGTGCTTTGCGATATGTTACTTCGCTTGAAATGGTGGACAATCAGATTGGTACAATTATGCTTGCCGCACTTATTGTAAGCGCGTTTATTCTTCTTGTTGTAACTCTTCTGGGAGTATATTTCGTGAAATCGATCTGCGTACCGCTCGGGCGAATAGGCAGCACGGCAAAAAAACTTGCCAAAGGCGATTTTTCTGAGAGAATACCCGTTACAAGTAACGATGAGATAGGACAGCTTTCGCGCGCGTTCAATGAAATGGCGGACGAGTTGGAAAACTCCGAACAGATAAAGAACGATTTTATCAGTTCCGTTTCTCACGAACTGCGAACGCCGCTTACGGCGATCAAAGGCTGGAGCGAAACGTTGGAGAGCGGATATGATCCCCAAACGTTTCGCAAAGGTATGAAAGTAATAACTGGTGAAACAAACCGCTTGGAACAGATGGTTGAGGAACTCCTTGATTTTTCGAGGATACAAAGCGGGCATTTTACTTTACAGCTTACAACGATAGACGTTATCGCAGAGCTTGAGGACGCTCTTCTTATTTACAACGACAAGGCAAAAAAAGAGAATATAATTTTATCTTATAACGAACCGGAGTTTATGTGCGCGGTTGTGGGCGATAAAAACCGTTTGCGGCAGGTGTTCATAAACATAATAGACAACGCGCTTAAATATACCGAGCCGGGCGGTTCTATTGAAGTCATTGCAGAGAAGAACGACAGCGCAGTTATTATTTCGGTAAGCGACACAGGCGCGGGAATAGCTCCTGAGGATTTGTCAAAGGTAAAGCAGAAGTTCTATAAGGCGAACAAGACAAAGCACGGTTCGGGAATAGGATTGGCGGTCGCGGACGAGATTATTACAATGCACGGTGGACTGCTTGACATTGAAAGCGAGCTTGGCAAAGGTACAAAGGTGACTATTACATTACCTTTAAAAAATGGGTAATATAAATAAAAACAATGCAGGAATAAAACGAGGGAGATTATAATGAGCAAAAACAAACCGAAAGATACCGGTAAAAAAACCACGGTCGGCGGACAGGCGTTGATTGAGGGCGTTATGATGAAAGGAGTTTCCGTTGGTTCAATGGCTGTTCGGAAAAAGGACGGGGATATACACGTTGAGCAATGGGAGCTTCCACAAAAGAAATGGTATAACAAAGCACCGTTCATTCGCGGTTGTTTCAATTTTGTGCAAACCCTGAAAGAGGGTTACACTTGTATGAACAAGTCGATAGATATAAGCGGAATGGCTGAAGACGACGAGGACGAAGAACCTTCAAAGTTTGATTTGTGGCTGGATAAGCACGTTGGTGAAAAGGGTATGGAAGCAATAGCAGGATTGATGTCATTCCTTATGATTGCGGCTATGCTCGCCGTGTTTCTTTTCGTTCCGAGTTTTCTGTTCTCGCTGTTGGAAGGCGCGATAGGCGAAGGAATTTCGCCGTGGAAATCCACGTTTGAGGGCGTACTTAAACTCTTGCTGTTCATAGCCTATATGGCGATAATCGCACAGATGAAAACAATGAAACGTGTGTACGAATATCACGGCGCGGAACATAAAACCATAGCCTGCTATGAGGCGGGCAAAGAACTCACCGTAGAGAACGTAAAGCCGATGTGCCGTTTTCACCCTCGCTGCGGAACAAGTTTCATCATAATAACTTTGCTTGTGAGCATTATCGTTTATTCGGTAGTGCCGATAAATCCCGCTGAATGGTGGAGCATAGACAACAAGGCTTTGGGAGCGCTTTTGCGTGTGTTGTTCAAATTGCCGCTGCTCCCCGTTGTTGTGGGAATTTCGTATGAACTTATACGGCTTGCGGGAAGATATTCAAACCCGATAACGAAAATTTTCAGCGCGCCGGGCTTGTGGATGCAAAGGCTGACTACCCGCGAACCCGACGATTCGCAGATAGAGTGCGCGATTGCGGCGGTTAAACCGTGTTTGCCGAAAGACGGCGAGGACGACAATTGGTGATGAGAATACGGTTGACTGTCGGTGAATTATTCAGGAAAACCAAATCCGCGTTGGAGAGCGGTGGAGTTGAGTTCGCACGTTTTGAGGCGGAACAACTGCTACAAAGCGGCGGTATCGGGAAAACACAGCTGATAACCGAGCCGAACGCCGATGTTTCCGAGAACATTTCCGCGGAAATATCCGAGAAGATAAATCGCAGGCTGTCGGGAGAGCCTTTGCAGTACATTATCGGCGAGTGGGAGTTTTACGGTTTGCCGTTCAAAGTAGGCGAGGGCGTGTTGATACCGCGGCAGGATACCGAAACGCTTGTTGAGGTCGCACGGCGGTTTCTCGAAAAGCGAAGTTCCCGAAAAACGCTCGATTTGTGCGCGGGGAGCGGCTGTATCGGAATTTCGCTCGCAAAAACGGAAAACGCCGATGTTGTCTGCGTGGAAAAATCCCCGAACGCGTTTGTGTATCTAAACGAGAACATAAAACTTAACAACGTTTCGGTTAAAGCCGTTTTGGGTGATGTCCTTGACGAGAAAACGGTTGACGGCGAGTTTGATTTGATTGTTTCAAATCCGCCGTATCTTACCGAAAGCGATATGAACGAACTTCAAAAAGAAGTGAGAGCCGAACCGAAAATGGCGTTATACGGCGGTGCTGACGGTTTGGATTTTTACAGGCGGATAGTCGCCGATTATGTAAAAAAATTGAAAATCGGCGGTATGATTGCCGTTGAGATAGGCTTGGGACAGGAAAATTCCGTGAGCGATATTTTTCGCGAAAACGGTTTGCAACCGCGGCTTGAAAAAGATTTGTGCGGTGTATACAGAGTAGTTTATAGTATAAAATAACGGAGGTAAAGAAAATGGCAATGTCAAAAAAATCGGATAAAATGCCCGAAAAATCCACGGATAAGATTGTTGACCCCGAGGAGCGCAAAAAGGCTCTTCAAACGGCGATTGCGCAGATTGAAAAGCAGTTTGGCGAGGGAACTATTATGTTTATGGGTGAGAACCGCAAACTTGACGTTGAACACACGTCAACGGGTTCACTTATGCTTGACCTCGCGCTCGGAATAGGCGGTTTGCCCAAGGGTAGAATAATCGAGGTATACGGCGCGGAAAGTTCGGGTAAAACCACGCTTTGTTTGCACGCAGTAG
>JALEQE010000059.1 GCA_022766825.1 Oscillospiraceae bacterium
GCTGTTTACTGTGAGTTCTCTCACGCACATACTCTCTCCCTCACCCTCAGGCAAAGAAACCGATACTTTCAACTGTTCCTCTTTTTCACCGCGGTCAAGAGCGAGAACCTGATGTCCCGCAATTCTGCTTACAGCAGAACTGAATTCAAAATAGTTCTTATAAACCTCATTTGCATCTTCCGAAGCGGGAACGGAAGCAATCGTTCCCTTGCGGAAGATAAGTCCGCGCAGTTTTTTACGCAATTCCGCACTGTCCGACAAATCCTCGGCAATTATATCCATTGCGCCTTGAATTGCATCTTCGACTGTTGCAACTTTCTTTTCCTCATTTACGAAAGCCTCAGCTTCTTTTTCGGGTATGGTATTCGGAGACTGTTCAAGAATTATTTTAGCAAGAGGTTCAAGACCTTTTTCGCGCGCAACAGAACCACGCGTTTTCCTTTTTGGCTTGAACGGACGATAAATGTCCTCAACCTCGACAAGCGTCATCGCTTTATCAATAGCGGCGGCAATTTCATCAGTCATTTTTTCCTGTTCGGTTATTGACGAAATAATTTCTCCTTTACGCTTTTCAAGATTTCTCAGATATGTCAGTCTGTCCGACAACTCGCGCAGCACCGTATCGTCAAGAGAACCTGTCTGTTCCTTACGATAACGAGCGATAAAAGGAATAGTTTTGTCATCGTCAATCAATGCAATCGTATTGTCAACCTGTTCCTGTCGCAAATTAAATTCTTTGGCAATAATCTGATTTATGTTCATTTTACACCTCAAATGATTTTTTTATTGAACGAAATTTTACAGGCAATACCGCACAGAGATTGTGTGCATATTGCGTCGTCAGATTTTTCGGCAGATTGTACAAATTGAGCGCAGGCGGGCTGGTCTGTCGGTCAGCCCCTCTGGCACTGCGTGCCACCTCCCCCAGCAGGGGGAGACACGCCCGTCAAGCGAAATTTGTGCAAGATGACGGAAAATATGCAAGCAAGATGCGTACAAAGCCGTAAGGCGTTCTTTGTGCGGTGTTGCCTACAGTATTTCTGACCGGGTAATAACATTTTCATTGACTGTATTCATTTCAGTTTCAACATTATATTTATTATATCACATTAGGGAAAAATTTGCAAGAAGGTATTCAGGGGTTGATTTTTTATCGCAGATATGATATAATATTATATAAATTTGATATTAAGGAATGATTCAATGAGTAAGATTAAAGTTGCTGTTTCTCAATTTGTAAATGCTGTTATCGGCGGTATGATGATTGGGATTGGCGGATGTATATTTCTTTCTTGCGATAATAAATATATCGGCGCGGCATTGTTTTCACTCGGTCTGTTTGCGATAATTCAGTTCGGTTACGGATTATATACCGGTAAAATCGGATATGTGCCGCTCAGGAAAATATCTTATCTTTCGGAATGTCTGTTCACGCTTCTGGGAAACGCGCTCGGAACATTTATCGACGCGATTTTACTTCAGCAAACGCGCATTTTTTTCGCAATAAGCGAAAAAGCTTCGGCGTCGGTTGAAACCAAAATCAGTGACTCCCTTTTAAGCTCGTTTGTTCTTGCAATATTCTGTGGTATTCTTATGTTTACCGCCGTTGAAAATGCAAGGATGTCAAACAGCAACGGTGGACACGTTGAAAAAGTCATCGGAACAATACTTTGCATTATGGTGTTCATACTTTGCGGATTCAACCACTGTATTGCGGATATGTTCTACATATTTCTGTCGGGAACCTTCACACAATCCGCCGCATATCTTGGAATTGTCATTATCGGAAATTCCGTTGGAGGAATGCTGTTCCCGCTTCTGAAAAAGCTGACAGACAAACCTTTTGAAAAACAATAATATAACTTATGCTCCCTTTAACAAACTAAAGGGAGCATTTAATTTACAATGGTTATTTATTTATGAGTAAATCAGCAAAATAATCTGCCATACATTTATTGCGTATCAACAGCGGACCGATAATGTGTGTGCCATAGAAACTATCCGCTTGTATCCCTTCAACATTGGATGAATTTGTACAGTTTCCTACGCCCTGCTTTATTGAAAATAACGGTTTTTTTACTCCCTCAATTTGACTTGCCTTATTGATGAAACCTATGACCTTTTTTCCGTCAAATTCAGCTGATATATCTTCTACTATGCGTTCTTTACCCTCGGTTACTGTAAAATCAAAAAAATTCAAGCCGTCATATTGTACACCGTTCCTGTCGGTAATGGTTTTTCCGAACATCTCAAAGGAGTTTCCTGTTGCAAGCAATATTTTTCCATCTGCAAGAACGCTTTTAAGTTGATCGGCATACGGTTTAAGATATTCCAGAGCAACTTTTTGATTTTTCTCCGTTCCCGAGCCTATATAAATAAAATCCACCGACGAAAAATCCAATGTATCGCCTACGGAAAGGCGCTCAATATCCGCTGCTCTCCCCTTTTCAGATAATGCACGCTGAAGAGCAAGTGTATTGGCATATTCACCGTATAGGTTCATCAAATCGTAAAACAAATGCAGAATTTTCATATATTCCTCATTCCTGTCGCTGATTTTTCAGCGACATTACTTACTTTATTTTGACTTTGGAAAGGAACTTAGCTTTATCCGAGAAACAAGTTATTGTATAAAGCTTTTTATGTTTTTTTGCGGCAATATCCGTAACTGCCGCATCAATATCAGGCATTACAGAAATTTTTTCAGGCAGAATATCTGTATAGGAAAAACGCGTTTCAAGGTCTTCGGCGTGAGCACCTAAAAGATAAATATGCTCTACGCACGGAGAATTCAACAATTCAAAGTCAATATCCCACAGCCAGCTTATCTCACCCGTAGAATAACGTCGGCTGACCGCATCAACAATTATAATAACGCCACATGGCTCGTTTCTGTCAAGGATATACCGTATTGACTGATCATATGAAACAGAATTTTCGTGCTTGGATATCAAAAATGTACCGTCGCTTGTTCCGAGATAATACTCAACAACTCTTCCGTTTTTCAAAACGTAGTTGCTTATTTCCTCGGAAATTTTATCCTCATTTACGCCAACCAAACTGCAAACAGCGAAACAAGCAAGAATATTGTATACATTGTAAATACTCTTGAAGCTAAGCTTGATATGCTTGTCATTATTTATTGTGATAACACCGTTTTTTAAGTCTGCTGAAGTTACGGTATAATCTGTTGACTGTTTTCTGTGACCGCAATTCTCGCAATAATAATCGCCTATATGATTGAAATGCCGATAATTATATTTCATACGGCTCTTACATCCGGGACAAAACGCACCATCGTCATAAACCGAAGTGTTTTTTTCGCTCGAAAACGGCTGTTTATCCATACCGATCCATACAACATTATCACTGCCATTACCAAGCAGCGATATAAGAGGATCATCAGCATTTAATATAAGTTTTGTGTTATTGTCACTTATACTTTCTTTAATATATTCATAAACCCATTCGGGATGTCCGTTTCGTGTAAGCTGATCGCGAAACAGGTTGGTTACAACATAGTGCGTCGGTGCAAAAAATTTGAAAGTGCGTTTTGAAAAACGCTCATCGGATTCCAGAACAAGCGCATCCGCTTTGATTTTTCCGCCGAACGTGCAATTGTAAAGCAAAACCGACGCGATTCCTGCGTCAAGATTTGAACCCTCTTTATTCGTGATTACTTTCTTGCCTTGAGATGTAAGAACATGTGTAATCATTTCAACGGTTGACGTTTTACCGTTACTGCCCGTTACCGCAATAACATATTCGGGCAATTTAATTTTAGAAAGAATATCAGGGTACATTTTCAGCGCAATTTCACCCGGCAAACTTGAACCGTGTCCTATCAGATGACCGAAAAAATAAGCAAGTTTACAAACCAGAATTGTAAAAAACATTCTCATTTATATATAATCCTCCGCATATTACTTCGCAGAATAAGTTCACATAACACCATATTATTTTATCATACTTATCACTAAATGTCAAGTATTATTGCATAACAATTGCAAAAACTCTGTTTCGTTGCAGAAACAGAGTTTTATGATTATTTATCTTCTTTAACTTCACTGTTGGCAGACTCATCAGAAACAGCGTCAACTTCTCCTTCAATAGCCAAAAGCTGTTTTTGGATATTGTTTGTACCTGCCATTGCAAATATATCAGCTGCGCATCCGAGTACCAATGAAACTCCGAGTAAAATTGACGCCGTTGAAATGAATTTATCATTTAACGCGTTTATTCCGATAACAATGCCAATACCAACGATAATCAAAATCAGTACCAATACTACCCACCATTTATCGAAACCGGCTTTCTTTATCGAAACCATATTAGGGAGTTTTACCAACCCGAAAACCGCCGCCAAAATCCCGGCTATCAAAGTAAAATAAGGAATTATTTTATTTCTGAACACAATCAGCAATAAACCTGCAATAATTCCCACAATCAACAGAATAACAGTTGACACGGTGTTCTCTTTGTCGTGCTTGATAAGCCATGCGAAGTAATTGACAATTCCGTAAGATGCCGCAATAACGCCCATCACAACTATAAGAATGTCAAGCGAATTATCGTTCATTACAATCATAAATAATCCGCAGACAAGCTCCAACAAAGATAACAGCAACAAATTTCTGCGAAGACCTTTTAATTTATCAAGATTCATAAACAGCGTCCTTTCAATTGGGCAAAATCGATACCACCCATTGTTATACATATATTATTATAATACTTTTTCTTCCGGTTGTCAAGCATTCAACTGTTTTTTATCAAATATCATTTTCTCTTATACAAAATATTTTTTCTGAAACTCTTTCGGGGAGAGCTTTGTCTGCTCTGTAAACACCTTGTAAAAATTTGAATAGGTTGAAAACCCGCACATTTCAGAAACTTTGTTTGGCATAATTCCTTTCATAAGCATTTGTTTTGACAGATTGTTTTTTTCATAAGAATGTACTGATGAATTGTTGTTTTGGTATATTCTTTGAATTTGTGTAGCAAATAATATTTTGAAACATAGAATTTTTCGGCAAGCTCATCAAGTGTAGGGGCATTTACAACATTTTCGTTAATATATGAAATAACCTTAACCGTAATACATTCGCTTTCAGAAATATATCCTTCCGATGCTTTCAAAGCGTTCAGAATTTTATCCAGCAAAAGAATATTACAACTTTCTGAAGTATATTCAGATAATTCATTCCGGGAAAAATAATCACTTATAAGTCGATCAAAAAGAATTTTTACTTCAGAATAATCGTCATCTTTGAATGACACTCTTCTTGTGTTATTTTCAAGGATTGCCTGATTTATTTGCTCAAGATAGGTTCTTATAGCTTTTTCTGCAAAAATAAACTCTCCGAAAATCCATAGTACGTATCTTTCATATTCTTTTACTTTTTCAAAAACAGGACGGTGAATTTTTCCGGGAGGAATTACTAGAACATCTCCTTTCTCAAGATTATAACATTCATTCTCAATATAGTAAGTTACATTGCCGTCAACAAAAAAGTAAATTTCATAAAAATCGTGGCTATGAAAATATATGGAAGAAATTTGTTTATCCCTATTATGGGAAATCTGAAAATAATTATTTTGTTTCATACACATATTATACAGCAATTTTTGAAATATTTCAAAAGCATTTTAGCAATTTCTGATATTTTATTATGTTTAAAAGTATGTTAAAATATAGAAAATAAATTCAGAAAGGATTTTGCTCTATGGAAAAAAACGCAAATGCGGAAACTATGATTTATGACAGATTCAGAAAAAAAGAATCATTAAACGGAATGTGGAACTATGCAGTCGATCAGTATGACACCTGCATAAGCCAGAAATGGTATGAGGAAAAATACTATGATGACGGTGGAAACACTTTACCTGTTGATTATTCTTTCGACCGGTGGGAAACGATGAATCTGCCTTGCTGTTGGAATACTGCAGACAGAACCTATCTGCTTTATGAGGGCAGTATGATTTTCACGAGAAAATTTATTTATGCAAAGCAGAATGATGATGATGAACGAATGATTTTAAAATTTGGCGGTGTCAATCGTATTTCTTGGTAAGGTCTTTTATTTCAATTGCGTATTTGTAATCATTCATCTGCTTCTCCACCATACATAAGGTCGAGTATCTCTTTCATTTCGTCAAGCGATAGACAGCATATTCTCGCCTTCTCACAGGCTTTCGACAACAGTTCCTCGGTTTGACGGACGGTTTCCTCTCGGAGAAAATCCGTGTTCTGAGCTTTGACAAAGCAGCCTTTTCCCGCGAAGTTTTCAATAAATCCGTCACGTTCAAGCTCTTCGTAAGCACGTTTTGTCGTAATAACGCTTATGCGGAGCTGTTGCGCAAGCGTTCGCATTGACGGAAGGGCGTCCCCCGCCGAAAGCTCTCCGCTCATAATGCAAGCCTTTATCTGCGAGATTATCTGACGATAAATTGGCTCATCCGAAGAATTGCTCAAAATAATATCCATAATTCGCCTCTGTCACAATTGTATATATACACTATACACAATATAACAAATTTATTCACGATTGTCAATAGGAAAATGAAATTTTTTTTACGTTTTTATGAACTTCTTATCAATAACAGTATTTTGAAAAATGGCTCCGCACGGAAAACCGTTCAGAGCCACTATAAAGATATTGACTTAATTTTAGTTGCAAAAAAGCCGAGCTATTAACTCGGCTTTAATGGCGGAAGCGGTGGGATTCGAACCCACGAGCCCTTGCGGACTACTTGATTTCGAGTCAAGCCCGTTATGACCACTTCGATACGCTTCCATTGCAACATTGATATTATACACTTTTTTTTATAGTTTGTCAAGGGGAAAAGTTAATTTTTTACTAATTTTTATTATGAAATAACATATATCATCAATAATACAACGTACGTATAACTGAATGTCCCGGCTTACGATTTGGCAATTCTTCCACAATGTCGGAATTATCGGATTGAATGTCAGTGTTATCCGAACCAATAACAAATGTGACTGGTTTGCCCGTAACTGTCACACCGTCGCACACGGTAATATATTTGCTAAAATAAAACTGAGCCACCCAACCACAAAACGCCAAGAAAAAACTGAGCCACTTGTGGAAAAATCTCGTGTATAATAGAAGGAAATGGTACACGGGAGGAAAGAGGAGTGGCAATAGCAGTGGAAATTTACGAAGAAATCAGGCGGTGTCGGGAGATATACGGGTACGGGCAGCGGCAA
>JALEQE010000062.1 GCA_022766825.1 Oscillospiraceae bacterium
TACAAGACTGCGGATATTGAGGACGCGGCGGTTAAGGGTTACATAAATTATGGACTTATTCTTGACGAACTCCGAAGCGAAAAGTACCGTTCAATGTGCCTTACGGAAAAAGAGTATGAAGTGCTTGCCGAAACAGCCAAAAGTCTTGAAAAATCGTTTGAAACCTCGAAAAGTTTCAATTTCCACGACCCGAAACTGAAAGCGGTTCAGCGTTGGACGGTAAAGGTGCAGAGTTCGCTTGTTTACAGCGTTACGGACGCTTTTTGCGAGAATTACGAGGCGATTATGGCGGGAGAGCTGAAAACGGAGCTTTTCGAGAAAAGTCCCGCGCGCGTTTTGATGTCGGCTCTTGGCGATATCGCGTACAGATACGCGTTCCGTTCGGACGATATTGTAAAGAGCGAGCTTGCGGAAAGCGCGGCGATGAAATTCCTGCTTGATAAAATAACCAACGCGGCTTTGCGTTTCGACACGGACGACGAGCAGATTTATGACCGCGACCTTGTTCAAGTGCTTTCGGAAAACTACTTGGATATATGCCGCCGTGAGTGCGAAAACAAGTCGGATGCGGAACAGTGCTATTATCGTTTACTTTTCGCGACCGATTGCATAAGCGGAATGACCGACAGTTATGCGCTTGAATTTTATCGCGGACTTCTCGGAATAGATGTGTGAACGGAGAATATATGTATAAAGTTTTTATTGTGGAAGATGACGACGGAATAGCGAACGCAATAACAAAACGTCTGCGCGAATGGGAATTTGACGTTTGTCGAGCCGAGAATTATCGTGATATCCTTTCGGAATTTACAGTATATTCGCCGCATATTGTTCTGTTGGATATTTCACTTCCGTTTTTTAATGGCTTTTATTGGTGCGGTGAGATACGTGCGAAAAGCAAGTGTCCGATTATGTTCATTTCAAGCGCGGCGGACAATATGAATATAGTTACAGCAATGACCGTCGGAGCGGACGATTTTATTGCCAAACCGTTCGATCTTGACGTGCTTGTGGCGAAAATACAGGCACTTTTGCGGCGGTCTTATGATTTTGCCAAGAATCTCGGCAAAATAGAACACAAAGGAGCGGTGCTTAATACGGGCGATGCGACGCTTACTTTCAACGGTGAAAAAATCGACCTCACCAAAAACGAATACCGTATTCTCGAAACGCTGTTTGAAAACAAAGGAAAGGTTGTTTCCCGCGAAACGATGATGAATAAGCTGTGGGAAACGGATTGTTATGTTGACGAAAACACGCTTTCGGTGAATATTATGCGTTTGCGAAAAAAATTGGAACGGTCTGGGCTTTCTGATTTTATTGTAACAAAAGTCGGAAGAGGATATATTATTGAAAACGATTGACGGTTGAACAATTCGTACGTCGTGATTATGTGATATTCACGGATTGTTCAGTATGATATGCACAAAAAAGCAAGGCATTATTTGTAAAAAATATATATTGTAATTTGGATAAAAATAGTTTATAATGAAAATGTATAAATATATGTTGCGAAATGTGAAATTTCTCAACATATTGTATTTTAACATTAAGGAGGAATACCAATGAACAACAACAAGAGACGTTGGTTGGCAGCAGTAATGGCTGTTGTGTTAAGCAGCTCCACTGCGCTGAGCGCGTTTGCCGAAAGTACACCGGTAGGTGTGCAATCCGGTGTTGGTACATATGAAAGTATGTCCGATAATCTCCCTGCATCAGATGAGGAAGAAGTAACTTCAGCCAAAACAGATGGCAGTGTTCCCGAAGTTCAGATTGAGGACAGTCTTACGAAGAAAACTGATTATGCCGAAGGGGAAATTGATACAAATGAGAAACTGTTTCAGTTTGAAGATATCAAAGATTCAGACGGAAAAGTTCAAGAAGGTGTTTGCTCTGTATCGCTTACAAGTGTTGCAGCAACAAAAATGTTATCAGATTCCCTGCACAAGACAGTACCGGAAGAACAGTTACAAGAATTGGAAATTGTACCAGTCTTCCCAACCGTCAGAATATTAAGGGCGTAATTATACCCAAAACCGTAACTGAGATTGCGGCACACGCTTTCAGTGGTTCAACTAACAAAGATACACTGGCACCGTCAAATACTTCTGTTCCGTTTAAGTCTCTTAGTACAGTAAATTTTTACGGTGAAGGCGAAATTCAGTTGACATCTATAGGAAATTATGCTTTCTATGCCTGCACGAATCTTGAAGAAGTATCTGATATGATCAGCGCGCCTTATCTTGGAACGATCGGTACGCAGGCGTTTAAAGGCTGTATTTCCATTACAGGATTGAAACTTGGCAATTCAATTGTATCTGTCGGAGACGGCGCATTTAAGGACTGCACAAAGATTGATAACTTGTCGATATCGAGCGGAGCAATCGGCAAAAGTGCTTTTGAAGGCTGTATAGTTCTGAAAGAGGCTGATCTGAGCAACTGTCAGCTTGGTTCCAACGCTTTCAAAGGTTGTAAGATAATGAAAACGGTGAAATTCTCGGATGATGTTAAACTGACTTATCTTGACAATAGTCAGAAAGAACAGTCTTCCGTGGGTGTATTCCAGAATTGCGTAATGCTTAATGACCTTGGAATCACCACAGGTGAGAATAAGATCCAACTGCCGGATACTATCACCTCAATTCCTAATGATACTTTCAGCGGTTGCACCGGAATAACAAAGGTTGTATTTCCAAATAACCTTGAAACAATTGGAAGTAACGCGTTTAAGGGCTGCAGCGGATTAAAAACATTGCCGGATTTAAATTATACAGTAGGCGTCAGTGCTTTTGAAAACTGTACAGCGCTGACAAAAGTTAATGTAACCGGCGGCAAATTGGGAAACAACGTGTTCAGGGGTTGCAGCGAGCTGAAAAATGCGATCCTCAACAACTGTTCGTTGGGTAATTCTGTATTTGAGAACTGTAAAACTCTCAAAACGGTTAAATTCGGTGAAACTGTTTCATTAAACGGTACGGGAGCATTCAAAGGTTGTGAAATGCTTGATACTCTGGGTACTACTCCGGATGCGGGAAAGATTTGTCTTCCCAATAGTATTACTGTTATTCCTGACAGTACTTTCAGCGGTTGTAAAGCAATTTCGGATATTGAATTTCCGAGCAATCTTAGTGTCATAGGAAAAGAAGCGTTCAGCGGCTGCAACGGACTTGAATATGTTGCAATCGACAGAGGTGAACTTCATAACAAGGCTTTTGCAAACTGTGTAAATCTGAAAACAGTAAGATTTGAGAGTGATGCCTCATTCGTTGATGATTCTACACAGGGCGGAATGTTCCAGGGATGCACATCACTTGTAAACTTCGGTCCGTCCACAGGCGGATATGACCCGGTGAATGTTAATCTGTCAAATATCTCTGTCATTCCCAATCTTACCTTCAGCGGTTGCTCCGCTATTACTGAAATAACTTTCCCCGATAGTAATGTTTCTATTGGCGAACTGGCTTTTAATGACTGCAAAGAAATTACAAAAGTCAATTTGCCGAAAGCGTATCTTTATAAGGGCGCTTTCAAAAACTGCATAAAATTGAAAACCGTTCAGATCAAATCAACCTCAAAATTGTTGGGCGACGAGATCTTCAGCGGCTGTGTTGCACTTGATACTTTTGGTGAGGATACCGCCAATAATCCCGGAAAAGTTATAGTATTCGCCAACACCGGCGAGTGGATATGCAAAGATGATCCTTATGCCAGTGGTAAGGTCTTCTATGATGCCATCCCCAATAAAACTTTCTTAGGTTGCACATCAATAAAAAATGTAACTCTGTCAGATACTCTTGAAGCAATCGGAGGCAATGCTTTCCAGAATTGTACAGGTATCACTAAAATTACAATGCCGGAGAATCTGGAACTTATTACAGGTTCTGCATTTGCCGGATGTACCGGTCTTGTTGAATTTACTGTTCCAAAGAATGTGTCTTGTATTTCAGTATCTGCGTTTTCCGGTTGTAAATCACTGAAGAAGTTTACATATAATACAAGATTGTTGACAGAGATTTCAAAGAATTGTTTTGATGGATGCATATTGCTCTCAGATATAAAATTGCCTGATTCGATAGTTGATATCAGAGATAACGCATTTAAATCATGCGTTTCACTTACTGATTTTGATTTCGGCGTTGGAGATCTGGCAACAATCGGTGCGAACGCATTCAGCGGCTGCACCGGATTTGAGACTATCTTTATTCCTAGAAATATCAGCTTTATCGGTTCAAACGCTTTCAGTGGTTGCACAGGTCTTACAAGTATGGTTGTAGATACCAATGCTACTATAGGCGACAGCGCGTTCACTAAATGTACAGCGCTTACCGACGCTATAATTTATGCGTCTTCTATTGGAAAAAGTGTATTCAGTGGCTGTTCCGAGCTTACAGAAGTATACCTTGCCGATTATGTATACGCTATAGGCGACAGCGCATTTATGAACTGCACCAAGCTTTCTGATATTGAACTTCCTCAGGATCTGATTTCTTTAAATGCAAACACCTTCAGCGGTTGTAAGTCTCTCGAATCAATTCTTATTCAGAACAAGGTTACCGATATTGGTAAAGACGTATTCAAATCTTGCCCAACCTCTTTGAAAATTACCTATAAGGGAGACAAAACCGGTTGGGAAAAGATTATAAATTACAGTAGTCTTGATAGTTTCGAGAAGATTTATAATCCCCAGATAAAGAGAAAACCAGCAACTGTTGTTAATTTAAAAGCAACGCCGAATGAAGTAACAAACAGTGTTGATCTTACATGGTTTAAAAATCCTTCTGCAAACGGATATATTGTATATCAGTTCAAGAATAACAATTGGGTAAAGCTTGCAACGATTGATAGTAATGAAACAATAAGCTACTCGGTTTCCGGATACAGCAAAACTGCCGATTATGTCTTTAATGTTGTAGCATTTGATGAGAATGCCAACAGTAAGGACGCATATGCCGCGCTGCTTCAGCC
>JALEQE010000064.1 GCA_022766825.1 Oscillospiraceae bacterium
AAGGGAAACGTCCTCATATGCCGTGTAGCAGTCCAACAGAGAACTGTTGAGTTCCATAACGCTGTCAAGAAAATCATCGTTGTTTTTGTGTCCGGTTGTTCCTTCGCCGAGCTTGCCTACGGCGTTTGCCTGTTCTTTGGCGAACGATTCCTGCTGTGAAAGCCAATTGTTCGTTTCGGAAGCGTACAGTTTCAGCGACGCTTTGCTACTGCTGATTACACCGTCGCACTGAAAGTTATAGACAGTCATAACGCTTAGCACTATGACTACAACCAGCGAGACAATAAGTACAATTGCAGATGTTAAGATTATTGATTTAAGTATTCCTTTTTCGTTTTTTTTCATAACCAACCAACCCCTATGTCGAAGATTACTAAGATATAATTATATTTTATCATATTTCCTTATTCTTTTCAAGTTTATTTTGAAAATTTATATTTATTTATCTAAAAATCATCATTTTATACAAATTTGTATATACTTATTTTTAATATGTAATACAATTATTATTTAGGTAAATACAAAAAAATTTTTAAAAACCCCTTGACGAAATAAAAAAAAAGATGTATAATACAATCAAACAATTGAACAATCATTCAATTGAGAGAGCAGGTGAAATTATGATAAACGATATTCCGCATTGTGATTATATGCACGCGCATCCCGATACTATTGAAAACATAAAACAGATAATGCCCGATGACGATACTCTTATTGATTTGGCTGAGCTTTTTAAAGTGTTCGGCGACTCCACGCGGATAAAGATATTAAGCGCGCTGAGCGGCGGGGAATTGTGCGTGTGCGATATTTCAAAGGCGGTCGGAATGACAAACAGCGCAGTATCGCACCAGTTGAAAATACTGAAAAACGCCGAGCTTGTAAGTTTCCGCAGAGAAGGGAAAACGGTGTTCTATTCGCTTGCGGACGGACACGTAAACACGATTTTAAAGCAGGGCTTGGAACACGTCAACGAATAAATAAGGTAGCACCGCATAATTATTGTCGTTCGATTGCGCAGTCAGATTTATAGTGCGTTCGCCTTTTGTGCGGCGCGTCCTGCGCCGCTTGGGCGAACACCTTCCGACTTCGTGTCGGCGGCAGATTGTACAAATTGAGCGCAGACGGGCTGACGCAGCGTTTTCCGCCGAAGGCGGATAATGCGGTCAAGCGAAATTTTGTGCACGCATTATGCGCTTCGCGCAAAACGCTATGCCGGAAAATATGCAAGCAAGCGAATGACAAAGGTGCTAGCCGTTAATTGTGCGGTGTTGCCATAAAAGAAAGAGGTTTTATTATGGATTTCTGGGACAAATTCGCGAAATATTATGATGTTGCCGAAAAACTGAACGGCAAAGTTTATCGTGAAATGTGCGAGCTTACCATAAAGCTGACGCCATTTCATTCAAGCGTGTTGGAATGTGCGGGCGGTACGGGTGAGCTGTCTATTTCCGCCGCGGCGAAAGCGGACGAGGTGCTTTGCACGGACAATTCCGCGAGTATGCTGGATATCGCGCGACAAAAAGCGGAAAAGCGAGGAGTGAATAATATCACATTCGCGCGGGAGAATATCTTCCACCTCAACGCCCCCGATGAAAGTTATGACGTTGTAATTGCGGGGAACGTTCTGCACCTGCTTAAATGTCCCGAAAACGCCGTTAAGGAATTGTGGCGCGTTACAAAGCACGGCGGGCGGATACTTCTTCCGACGTTTATGACAAGCGGTTCAACGGCAATTTCGGGAACGCTGTTGTCGGTTTACAAAAAACTTGGTTTTGAACCTTGCGCCGAATACACTCCGCGTTCTTATGTTTATATGCTCAAAGAGTGCAATTTGGGCAAGGTAAAGGCAAAACTTATCAAGGGAACAATACCGTGCTGTTACGCGGTAATAATAAAGGATTGAGAGGTAATTCGTGATGAAAAAGAGTTTCAAGATGATTGATTTAGACTGCGCGAACTGCGCCGCTAAAATGGAAACGGCAATAAAGAAAATTGACGGGGTGAAGAATGCCTCCGTCAGCTTTATGACACAGAAAATGACTATCGAGGCGGACGATGACAGATTTGACGAAATTGTCAAAGAGGCGGTCAAAGTCTGCAAAAAAGTTGAACCCGACTGCGAAATTGTAATAAAATAAGAACGATATTCGCTGAAAAAGGAGAATGTCTATGAGCAGGAAACAAAAGAAAATGCTTGTCCGTATAATTGTTGCGGCGGTTATATTCGCGGGCGGTTTGTTTGTCCCGCAAGCGGAACAGTTTACTTTGCTGTGGTTCGTGCGGCTTGGAGTGTTCCTCGCGGCGTATTTTACGGCGGGGTGGGATATTCTGTGGAAAGCCGTTCGTAATATTGCACACGGACAGGTATTCGACGAGAATTTCCTTATGACGATAGCCTCAATCGGCGCAATGATAATCGGAGAGTATTCCGATGGCGTTGCCGTAATTATATTCTATCAAGTGGGAGAACTTTTACAGTCGGTCGCGGTTGGAAAATCTCGCAAGTCCATTTCCGATATGATGGACATAAACCCCGAATATGCTACTGTTGAGCGAAACGGCGAGGAAATCGAGGTCGAACCCGATGAAGTCGCGGTCGGTGAAACGGTCGTGATAAAGCCGGGCGAACGTATTCCGCTTGACGGCGAGGTTATTTTCGGCTCGTCGCGGCTGAATGTCGCCGCGCTGACGGGCGAAAGCGCGCCGCGTGACGTGACTGTCGGCGACGAGGTTATAAGCGGTTGTTTGAACACGGACGGTTTGCTGAAAATCCGAGTTACAAAGCCGTATTCCGACTCTACCGTGGCGAAGATTTTGGAGCTTGTGGAAAACTCTTCCGAAAATAAAGCGAAAACAGAGGGCTTTATAACACGTTTTGCGAGAGTATACACGCCGATTGTCGTTGCCGCGGCGGCAATGCTCGCGGTTATTCCGTCAATCATCACGGGAAATTGGGGCGACTGGGTATACAGAGCGCTGACTTTCCTTGTTGTAAGTTGTCCGTGCGCGCTTGTCATATCCGTTCCGCTGTCGTATTTCGGCGGTATCGGAGGAGCGTCGCGGCACGGAATTATGATAAAAGGCTCGAATTATCTTGAAACGCTCGCGAACGCGAAAACGTTCGTTTTTGACAAAACGGGAACTCTCACAAAAGGTTCGTTCGCGGTTACGGAAACAGTTCCGAAAGGAATTACGGAAAGCGAACTTTTAGCGTTTTGCGCGTCCGCCGAACAAAATTCCAATCACCCGATTGCGGTGTCCGTTGTGAAAGCGGCGAGAGCGGCGGGGGATATTCCCAAAGCGGAAAACGCGAGAGAAATCGCGGGTTTCGGCATTGAGGTAACGGTAAACGGGAAAAAAGTAGCTGTCGGAAATGTTCGGCTTATGAATAAACTTGGCATTGAAATATCCGATACCGCCGCCGCGGGAACGGTGGTTCACTGCGCTGTTGACGGAATATATCGCGGTTATATTCTCGTTTCCGATGAAATCAAGGAACAAAGCAAGTCCGCGATAGCAGAGCTTAAAACGCTGGGCGCGGAAAAGTGCGTTATGCTCACAGGCGACAGAAAAATCACGGCGGACGCGGTTGCGAACACAATCGGGCTTGATGAAGTGCGCTCGCAGTTACTGCCCGACGGTAAAGTAAGCGCGCTTGAAGAAATCTATTCCGCGAAACCGCCGAAAACCACGCTTGCTTATGTCGGCGACGGAATGAACGACGCGCCGTCGCTTGCGCGCGCCGATGTCGGCATAGCAATGGGCGGACTTGGTTCTGATGCGGCAATTGAGGCGGCGGACATTGTTTTGATGAACGACAACATTGAAAATCTTCCGCTTGCCGTGCGGATAGCGAAGAAAACGCACCGCATAGTCACCGAAAACATTGTGTTTGCGCTCGGAGTTAAGATTGCGGTGCTTGCGTTGGCGGCGTTCGGTTTGGGAAATATGTGGCTCGCGGTATTCGCGGACGTTGGTGTTTCAGTTATCGCGATTTTGAACGCAATGCGCTGTATGCGTATAAAGAACAACTGATTGTGTTTGGCATCTACCCGCCCGTTTTCGGGCGGGTTAGTCTGTCGATAAACCCTCATCTGCATTGTCGCCACGCATAACGGCAGGCACAAACCCTAGCCGTTATGCAGGCTCCTAGCATTTGAGGGTTTCTCGCCAGCCTGAGAAAGGGCTTTTTCAACAAGCTGACCCGCCCGATTTCCGAGCGGATAATTTCTGTACTAAAAGGATTTTTTCCTATTGACATTATGGGCATTTTGTGGTAAAATTTAAGTGTATGTTAATTCAACATTGAAAGGACAACGTAAAATGAAATACGATTTTGCCGCCATTGAAAACAAATGGCAAAAATACTGGGACGACCACCGCACGTTCCACGCGGAAAACGACTACACCAAACCAAAGTATTACGCGCTTGTAGAGTTTCCGTATCCGTCGGGCGACGGTCTGCACGTCGGTCACCCGCGCCCCT
Source organism: Oscillospiraceae bacterium (assembly GCA_022766825.1). GTDB lineage: Bacteria > Bacillota > Clostridia > Oscillospirales > Ruminococcaceae > CAG-115. The sequence continues at coordinate 4,487 of JALEQE010000064.1, forward strand.
ACACCGCAATGGATATTGTCGCTAGAAAACGCCGTATGCAGGGTTACAACGTACTGTTCCCTATGGGCTGGGACGCTTTCGGTCTGCCTACCGAAAACTACGCTATCGAGCATAAAATCCACCCCGCAATCGTTACCGAACGCAACGTAAACCGTTTCAGAAATCAGCTGAAAATGCTGGGTCTTTCGTTCGACTGGGAACGTGAGATAAACACCACCGACCCCAATTACTACAAGTGGACGCAGTGGATATTCCTCAAACTTTTCAAAGCGGGACTTGCGTACAAAAAAGAAGTAAACGTAAACTGGTGTACGCATTGCAAAGTCGTTCTCGCAAACGAGGAAGTCGTAAACGGCACTTGCGAACGCTGTCACGGCGAGGTTATTCACAAGGTTAAGAACCAATGGATGCTGAAAATCACCGATTACGCCGAGCAACTGCTCGACGACCTCGACAGCGTTGATTATTTCGAGAAGATTAAGACAGCGCAGAGAAACTGGATAGGACGTTCGACAGGCGCGGAAGTTACTTTCAAAACTACGCTCGGCGATGAACTGACTATTTACACTACACGTTGCGATACGCTTTTCGGCGCGACTTATATGGTAATAGCTCCCGAACACCCGCTTATCGAAAAGTGGGCGGATAAGCTCTCAAATATGGACGCTGTCCGCGCTTATCAGAAAGACGCGGCGAGAAAATCCGACTTCGACCGCACCGAAATGAACAAGGATAAAACGGGCGTTAAGCTGGAAGGCGTTCGCGCGATTAACCCCGTAAACGGCAAGGAAATCCCGATTTTCATTTCCGATTACGTTCTGATGAGCTACGGCACGGGCGCGATTATGGCTGTTCCCGCGCACGATGACCGCGACTGGGAATTTGCCAAGAAGTTTGATTTACCGATTATTGAGGTAGTCAAGGGCGGAGAGGACGTTCAAAAAGCACCGTTTACCGACTGTGCAACGGGTACGCTTGTCAATTCCGATTTCCTGAACGGACTTTCCGTTGAGGACGCAAAGAAAAAGATGATAGAATACCTCACAGAAAAAGGTATCGGTCACGAAAAAGTAAACTACAAGCTCCGCGACTGGGTATTCAGCCGTCAGCGTTACTGGGGCGAACCCATTCCCGTTGTTTACTGCGAAAAATGCGGCTGGCAGGCAATTCCCGAAGAGGAACTCCCGCTTGAACTTCCGCCCGTTGACAGCTATATGCCCACCGACAACGGCGAAAGCCCGCTTTCCACTTTGGAAAGCTTTATCAACACAACGTGTCCGTGCTGCGGAGGTCCCGCAAAACGCGAAACCGATACAATGCCGCAGTGGGCTGGTTCGTCGTGGTACTTCCTGCGCTACACCGACCCGACCAACGACAAGGAACTCGCAAGCAAAGAGGCGCTGAAATACTGGTTGCCCGTTGACTGGTACAACGGCGGTATGGAACACACCACGCTCCACTTGCTGTACAGCCGTTTCTGGCATAAATTCCTGTACGACCAAGGAATT
>JALEQE010000020.1 GCA_022766825.1 Oscillospiraceae bacterium
CACTCTCACACGACAACCATAACGCTCTAAGTCAATTTTAAACTGCTTTCATATTTTAAGATATAATAAACATACATTGAACAGCAGCTCGTCATATGTAGGATACGGCCAGTATTCTTCTCCGACGATAGTTTCAAGCTCATCAGCTACAGCTCTGAGCGACTGCATACTTTCAAATACTTCATCGTGATAGCAACGCGCCTGTTCTTCAACATCTTCGATGTTCTGCGCCTTAACAACCTTGTCAGAAAGCACTGTAGCATTTTCACTCAATGCGGCTGTAAGGTCATTGACTTTCTTTGCAACACTAAGTTCAACAGACGGCTCAAGACCTATTGACTTCTTCGACGCCGCAATATCAGAAACATCCTTGCCATACTTCATAACAGCAGGCAAAATTTCTGTTTTTGCCATATCGGCAGCAGTAAGAGCTTCAATATTGATTACCTTTGAATAGTTTTCCAAAAGAATCTCTTGTCTTGCGTGAAGTTCAACCTCAGTGTAAACGCCGAACTTCTTGAACAAATCAACATTCTTCTTTGCGGTAAGGCAAGGAATTGCGTCAACGGTGGACTTCAAATTCAAAAGTCCGCGTTTCTCCGCTTCAACGGGCCAATCAGCACCGTAACCGTTACCATTGAATATTACGCGCTTATGTTCTTTAAGATTTCTTACCAACAAATCGTGAAGGGCTGTATTAAAGTCTGAAGCGCCTTCAAGCTCATCAGCAAACTCTGTAAGAGAATTTGCAACTATTGTATTCAAAATAGTATTCGGTCCGGCGATATTCAAATTAGAACCAACCATTCTGAACTCAAACTTATTACCGGTGAAAGCAAACGGTGACGTTCTGTTTCTATCTGTACTGTCTTTCGGGAAATCAGGGAGCGACGATACGCCAACATTAAACATCTGCTTGCCCGCACCAGTGTATTCTTTACCTTCGATAAGAGCGTCAACAACACCCTGCAATTCCTCGCCGAGGAATATGGAAATAATAGCGGGAGGCGCTTCGTTAGCACCCAAACGGTGATCGTTTCCGGGGCTTGCAACAGACAATCTCAACAAATCGGAGTATTCATCAACAGCCTTGATAATCGCCGTCAGGAAAGTAAGGAATTGAGCATTCTGCATAGGAGAACGACCGGGGTCAAGCAAATTCTGACCATCATCGGTGGATAAGCTCCAGTTGTCGTGCTTACCCGAACCGTTAATTCCTGCAAAAGGCTTTTCGTGAAGCAAGCATACAAGATTATGATCAAGCGCGATCTTCTTCATAAGCTCCATTGTAAGTTGGTTCTGGTCGGTAGCGAGGTTAGCGGGAGCAAAAATCGGAGCATTCTCATGCTGTGAGGGAGCGACCTCATTGTGCTTTGTCTTGGAAGTAATTCCAAGTTTCCACAAATGCTCGTCAAGATCTTTCATATAGTCAGCAACACGCTCTTTAATAGAACCAAAGTAGTGGTCTTCAAGTTCCTGTCCTTTGGGAGCGGGAGCGCCAAACAAAGTTCTTCCTGTGAAAATCAAATCCTTACGTTTGTTGTAAGTATCTTTGTCAACAAGGAAATATTCCTGCTCTGCACCAACGGTTGCTACAACACGCTTTGTCGTTGTATTTCCGAACAATTTAAGGATTCTTAAAGCCGCATCAGAAACAACGTCCATAGAACGAAGCAACGGGGTTTTCTTATCAAGTGCTTCGCCGGAGTATGAATAAAACGCAGTAGGGATGTACAAAGAGCCGCCCTTTACAAATGCGTAGGAAGTCGGATCCCAAGCAGTATAACCGCGAGCCTCAAATGTAGCTCTGATACCGCCTGAAGGAAAACTTGACGCATCGGGTTCACCTTTAACAAGCTCTTTTCCCGAAAATTCCATTATAACTGTGCCGTCACCCATAGGCGAAATGAAACTGTCGTGTTTCTCAGCGGTGATACCCGTCATAGGCTGGAACCAGTGGGTGTAATGCGTTGCACCTTTCTCAATTGCCCAATCTTTCATAGCCGATGCTACGACATCAGCTATCGTCACATCAAGTTCCTTGCCCTCTGCAATTGTTTTTTTCAATGCTTTGAACACGTTCTTCGGCAGTCTCTGTTTCATTGTTTCTTCATTGAAAACATCAACGCCGAATTGTTCAACAACGTTGAACTTCTCATTTTTTTCTTCCATTGTCGCTGTAATTTCCATAGTCCCTTTCCTCCATAAAAATTTAAATAAAAAACGGCATTCCGATACAGTTAATCCATATCGAAACGCCGTTGTTTCTTACATTTAATATTATACTCGAAAAATCACTTTTTGTCTATGGTATCATTATACAAAAAATAAAAAAAATTCATTCATTTTCACAGCGTTTTCAACAAATAAAAATTGGTAAAATGCAATTTCAAATTAAAAATATTTCGTTATACGTATTTTCTGACAAAAAACAACTATAATTCTGCATTTTTTTAAAATTTAAAATTCACACACAACTCAAAAAAATATCTCCCCGATTATCCGAGGAGACATTATATAACCTAAATCGCCATTTTGGTTTGTTTTGGCATCGATAACAGCATTTCCTCAATCTTTTCAGCAGGCTGAGGCTTGCTGTAATAATATCCCTGCGCAAGATCACAACCAAGATCGGTAAGTAATTTGCTCTGCTCATCGGTTTCAACACCTTCAGCCAATACTACCATTTTTAGAGCCTTGCCCATTGCTACAATCGCACTGGTAATCCGACGTGAAGTATCATTATCGTTAACATCACAAACAAGGCTGCGGTCGATTTTCAGAACGTCAAACGGAATTGTCTTAAGCGAAGCCAAAGAAGAATACCCTGTACCGAAATCATCCATTGAAATAGAAACTCCAAGGCTGTGTATCTTGTTCAATACGTTCACCGTATGTTCAATGTCTGTCATAGCCATTGTTTCCGTAACTTCGATTTCAAGATAATGTGCGTCGAATCCAGTTTCCTTAAGAGCGTTTACAACTGTTGTATAAACATCTGTCCTCATAAACTGTGCTTGTGACATATTCACCGAAATTGTAATTGCAGGCAACCCCATATCACGCCATTTTTTACCCTGACGGCAAGCAGTCATAAGTCCCCACTCGTCAATTTTCGTTATTATCCCGAACTGCTCGGCAAGAGGGATAAAGTCACAGGGCGGAACAAAACCTTTAACTGGATGATGCCAGCGAATAAGCGCTTCAACACCAATTATCTCACCCGTTTTAAACGAAACCTTCGGCTGATAGTACAATTCAAACTGACCGTTTTTGAGCGCGTCAAGCATCTCCGAACGCATCATCTCATTTTCCACCATACGGCTTTCCATATCGTGAGTAAATTCAGAGATATGTTGATTGTCCGCATGCGTCAAAAGACACAGATTGGCTTTGTTGAACAAAGTGTAAATATCATCCTGACCATCGAATTTACATATCCCCGCATAAAAATTCACCTGATCAGACACCGCATTATTTGTAATCAACGTGTGGAGTATTTTTGAAAACTCCTCAATAATTAGATCCGAGTTTTTTCCGTGCGTTCTTGTAAGGAGAGCAAAATCATCGGTATCAACACGTCCGACAACATCTCCTTTACCGGCGACATGCTTTATTGCCTCGGCAAAAGCACAGACTACCTTATCACCTTCGTTTGTACCAAACAAGGTGTTTATCAGTCTTAATCTGTCAACGTCAAAAACAATCAGTATTATTTCACCGTCAGAACGATTTCTGCAATGTTCGAGCATTTCCCTGCCAATACGCATAAATCCATCGCGATTAGGTAAACCTGTCATATCGTCAATATCGATATTTCTTTCGGTTTCTTTTTTAAGCATAAGAAATTTATAAGCAATAAATGTCAATGCGCCCAAAAAGATGCAGGAAAGTACCCCTAAAACAATAGCAAGTATTTCCATTATTTTCAGACCCCTTTCGAGATCTTCCCCAATTATTATATATCTATATAGGTATATTATATCATATAATTAACAAAAGTTCAACACATTTTAACTATTTTTTATTGATTTAATACAATTTTGTTAAAAACATATCAAAACAAGGTTGTAAACAGTATGTAAAGTTATTGTAAATTTGTGCATAATAACTAATTTTAGGTTATTGTTAGTTATTGTTAATTATATAAGCATGTTCGTTAACCTTACATTACGATAAATAAAACGCGGAACAAAATGCCCCGCGTTTTGAAATTTATAATCCCTTGGCAGACGAAAGAGAGATACCGTTTTCGCCAAGAGGAATTGCGTGGTCAAGTCCGACAAATTTTCCGTTTTCCTGCCACAGAACCTCTTTCACAAAATTGTATTTTTCTGTATCCCATGTTGTGAAATCGTCAAGAACAAGTCCGCCCGTATCACCCGAATTGGCATTATAGCACCAGAACGTGTGATTAAGATGATATTCTCCGATAAGCTTGCGAATACAAGTCATCCATTTAAGGTTCGGCTCTTTCATATAGCCACCCCATTCCCCTATCAACAAAGGCGCAATATTCTCCTTCTGAATGTACAGCCAGTTATCACCCCAGCAATCGCGAATAAGACTGTTATAGTCATACCCGCCTTCAAACCATGGCTGTTCATACACGCTAGGTCCGTAATCGTGCGGAGAATATACCAGTTTATCCTGATATTTTCCGAGATTTACGGGATAATCGCGCACGCCCCGCAGATTTCCGCCC
>JALEQE010000127.1 GCA_022766825.1 Oscillospiraceae bacterium
GGAGCTTGCCGTCAGCGAATCGGGTATTAGACCCGAAGATGTGAATTACATCAACGCTCACGGCACGGGTACTCATATAAACGACTCCACCGAAACAAAAGCGATTAAGCTCGCTTTCGGCGACCACGCAAAAGATATTGCGGTAAACTCCACAAAGTCGATGACGGGTCACTTGCTCGGCGCGGCGGGAGCCGTTGAGGCAATCGTTACCGCTTTGTCGATAAAGAACGGTAAAATTCACAGGACATTGGGTTACAAAGTTCCCGACCCCGAGTGCGATTTGGATTACGTTACAGAGGGCACGCGCGATTGGGAAATCACCGCCGCGCTGTCAAATTCGCTCGGTTTCGGCGGACACAACGGCTGTATCTGCCTAGAACCCGTTAAAGACTGACATTCGGAGCAAATTGGAAGAGGTGTAAATATGACAATAAAGGATAAAGAAATTCACCGCATTGAAGATACGGTTGAATGTGTTGAGGAATTGGCGAAAATTCTGAAAGAAAACGACCTCGGAAGCATTAAAATCAAAACGGAAGATATAAATATTACTGTTGAAAGTAAATGCTGTCCGCCTCCTATGCCGCCCGCTCCGCCTATGGCGTTCGTGGGAGCGCCGTCTGCGCCTGCGCCTGCCGTCAGCGTTATGGCGAGCGAGAAACCCGCTGCTGTTTCCGAAAAGGGCAACTTTATTACAAGTCCCATTATCGGCACATTTTACAGCTCTCCTAGTCCCGAAAAGCCGAGCTTTGTCAAAGTCGGCGATACAATAAACGCGGGCGATGTTGTATGTATAATCGAGAGTATGAAACTTATGAACGAAATCAACAGCGAGTTTTCTGGCAAGGTTGTCGAAATTTACGTAAATAACGGCGATAGCGTTGAATACGGACAGAAACTGATGAGGATAGAATAATGGTATTAAATCAAGAACAAATAAAAGAAATAATTCCGCACCGCGATCCGTTTTTGCTGATTGACGAGGTGACGGAGCTTGAACCGGGCATTTCGGTTACGGCAAAGAAGTATCTCAAACCCGATGAATATTGGTTTAAGGGACATTTCCCCGGACAGCCCGTAACACCCGGCGTTCTGATGATTGAAATGTTGGCGCAGGCGGGCGCTGTTTGCGCGCTGTCTTTGCCTGAAAACAAGGGAAAAATCGCGTTTTTTGCGGGAATAGACAAGGCGCGTTTCAGAGGTCAGGTACTTCCGGGCGATACGCTTGAACTTAACGTTGTTATGACGGATAAAAAAGGCGCGATTGGTTTCGGCAAAGCGGTAGCGAAAGTAAACGGTAAGAAAGTCGTAACGGCGGAAATCAGTTTCGCGGTTGCAGACCCCAAGTGATAGTTTTCATTTTTCATTTCAAAGAGAAAAAAAGCGTTTTCGCTTAAAAAGCAATGGAGTGAACCGAGAATATGTTTAATAAAATACTTATCGCCAATCGCGGCGAGATTGCGATCCGTATTATGAGAGCCTGTCGTGAGTTGGGAATAAAGACCGCCGCCGTGTATTCCACGGCAGATAAATCTGCGCTTCACGCGCAGATAGCGGACGAGGCGATTTGCATTGGTCCTGCGGCGTCAAAAGACAGCTATCTCAACACAAAGTCGATTATTGCGGCGTGCGAGGTTACGGGCGCGGACGCTCTGCACCCGGGTTTCGGTTTTTTGTCGGAGAACGCGGATTTCGCAAGACTTTGCGACAAATGCGGAATTACGTTCATAGGGCCAACGCCGAAAACAATGGACGAAATGGGCGATAAAGCTCACGCACGACAGACAATGATTGACGCGGGAGTTCCCGTTATACCCGGTTCGGACGGAATTGTTCCCGATATAGATACGGCAAAGAAAATCTGCCGTGAAATCGGTTATCCCGTTATGGTGAAAGCCACGGCGGGCGGCGGCGGTCGCGGTATCCGTATGGTTGAAAACGAAACCGACCTTGAAGCGAAGTTCGCAGAGGCACAGGCGGAGGCGTCCGCTTGTTTTGGAAACGGCGATTTGTACATTGAAAAATTTATAGTAAATCCTCGCCACATTGAAATTCAGCTGTTGGCGGATAATTACGGAAACGTGGTTCATTTGGGCGAGCGTGATTGTTCTTTGCAGCGTCGCAATCAGAAAGTGCTTGAAGAAAGCCCAAGCCCCATTATGACGGACGAACTGCGCGAGAAAATGGGCGCGGCGGCAGTCGCGGCGGCGAAAGCGTGCGGTTATCGCAACGCGGGTACGATAGAGTTCCTTGTTGACAAGGATAGGCATTTCTACTTTATGGAAATGAACACCCGTATTCAGGTTGAACATCCCGTTACCGAATTTGTTACGGGTATTGATCTTGTAAAAGCGCAGATACGAGTTGCGAGCGGCGAAAAACTGTGGTTCACACAGGACGACGTTAAAGTAAACGGCCACGCGATCGAGTGCAGAATAAACGCCGAAGATCCGCGTAGTAATTTCCGTCCGTGTCCCGGAACGATAAAGTCTATACACGTTCCCGGAGGATTCAACGTGCGTATTGACAGCGCGGCATACGCGGGTTATGAAATTCCGCCGTATTATGACAGTATGATTGCGAAATTGATAGTCAAGGGCGAAAACAGGGAAGAGGCGATAAGCAAAATGCGCGTTGCACTTTCCGAGTTTATTATTGACGGCGTTGAAACGAACATTGATTTTCATTTGCGGCTTATTCGCAACGAGAATTTTGAGCGCGGCGAATTTGACAACGGTTTTCTTAACCGAACCGATATAATGAAAGATTGACGTAGGAAACGAGGAATAATATGGCATCAATTGAGGATCTTTTCAAGGTCGTAAAAAACCGTTTTATGGACGATTCTCGCCCCGCGGCAAAAAGTCACGGTGTTGAGATACCGCAGGATTTGCTCTTTAAATGCCCTCGGTGCGGAAATGTGGTGTATAACGAGGAGTTCGAGAGGGCTATCAAGGTTTGCCCGAAATGCGGTTATCACGCGCGTCTGACGTGGCAGGAACGTTTGGAACTCACGGTGGATCAGGATAGCTTTAAAGAGCTGGACGCGGAGTTGAAGTCGCTTAATCCTATCGGATTTCCGAAATATGAGGATAAAGTGGCGAAAATGCAGGAGCAGTGCAAAACAAACGAGGCGATTGTGACGGGCGAATGCACGATACGCGGTTATCGGTGCGTTATCGGCATTATGGACAGTCATTTTATGATGGCGAGTATGGGAAGCGTTGTCGGCGAGAAAATTACGCGCGCTTTTGAATATGCGACCGAACGCAGCTTGCCCGTTATTATTTTCACGGCGTCGGGCGGCGCGAGAATGCAGGAGGGTATCATTTCTCTTATGCAGATGGCGAAAACATCAGGCGCGGTCAAGCGTCACAGCGACGCGGGCGGGTTGTACATCACGGTACTTACCGACCCGACAACAGGCGGCGTTGAGGCGTCGTTTGCGAGCCTTGGCGACATTATCATCGCCGAACCGAAAGTACTTATCGGATTTGCGGGGCGCAGAGTTATTCAGGATACGATACGTCAGCGTTTGCCCGACGATTTCCAAAGCGCGGAGTTCCAGCGCGACTGCGGCTTTGTTGATATGATAGTCGAGCGCGGAATGATGAGAAAAGCGCTGTCGAATATTCTGAAACTGCACGGTTTTCCAAAAGAAAAAAATCGCACATTGAATTAAGTGAGGAAAATTAAGATGAGTACTTTAACCGCTTGGGAACGAATGGAACTTGTTCACGGTAAGAACCGTCCTACCGTCAACGATTATATTCCCGCGATATTTACACGTTTTATGGAATTTCACGGCGACCGTTATTTCGGCGATGACGCGGCGATAATCGGCGGAATCGGATTTTTGTCCGACACTCCCGTGACGGTGCTGGCGCAAGTGAAAGGGCGCAATCTTGACGAAAACAAGAAGAGCAACTTTTCAATGCCGCACCCTGAGGGCTACCGAAAGGCTTTGCGGCTTGCGAAACAGGCGGAAAAATTCCACCGTCCCGTGATCTGTCTTGTTGATACCCCCGGCGCATACTGCGGAATTGAGGCGGAGGAACGTGGACAGGGCGAGGCAATCGCAAGAAATTTGTATGAGTCTATGACGTTAAAAACGCCCGTTATTTCAATAGTTTTGGGCGAAGGCGGAAGCGGCGGCGCATTGGCTCTTGCTGTCTGCGACGAGCTTGCGATGCTTGAAAACGCGCTTTACAGCGTAATTTCTCCGCGAGGCGCGGCGTCTATTCTCTGGAAAGACGGTTCCAAAGAAAAAGAGGCTTGCGAAATTCTCAAAATCACTGCCGAGGATTTGATGAAATTCGGCGTTTGTGACAAAATAATCAAAGAACCCGACGGAGGAGCGCAGAACGCTCCCGAGCAGGCTGCGGACAGTATTTATGAATATCTTGTTGACGCGGTGACAAGAATGAAAACGGTGGATTTAAATGTGCTTTTGGAGCGCCGTTATCAGAAGTTTAGAAAAATTGGTATGTTTACCGAATAATTTTGTTAAAATTTACCCGAATTTTTTTTTATTCGCCTATTGATTATTTTTGTTGTTTGATTTATAATAGTACTTGACAATGCTACGGAGTAGTGGCAGAAAATTGGAGGTATCATATGGACATTTTTGAAAAGGTAAAAGATCTTATCGCTGATCAGCTTGACGTTGATGATAAGGATAGCATCACTGAATCTTCTTCTATCACAGATGATCTCGGTGCGGATTCTTTGGATGTTGTTGATCTGGTTATGGCTCTTGAGGATGAATTTAATGTTGAAATCCCCGAAGATCAGGTTGAGAATATCAAAACCGTCGGCGATATCGTTAAGTATATCGAGGAAAATCAATAATTTACAAAAACGCAAAATGCCTCCCGGTTGTGTCGGGAGGCATTTTTGCACGCTTTTATCATCGGTTTATGTTTTTTCAGCAATGCGGAAACATGAATAAGATAAAATACAAAAATCTCTGAAAAATGAAAAAAAAGACTTGAAAATTATCGCAAAATATTGTACAATATATAGTGTAATGTGTCGGCGAATTTAACCGACAAATATTTCATTCATGAAAGGAAATAATCAATATGGCTATGCTAAACAAAAAGAATGTGGAAGATTTAAACGTTAAAGGCAAGTACGTTCTCGTGCGCGTTGATTTCAACGTTCCGCTCAAAGACGGTAAGATTACAAACGATAACCGTATTACGGCTGCTCTGCCGACTATCAACAAGTTGACCGAGAACGGCGCAAAGGTTGTTCTTTGTTCTCACCTCGGCAAGCCGAAGAACGGTCCTGAAGCTAAGTTCTCTCTCAAGCCTGCTGCTGACAGACTTGCAGAGCTGGTGAGTGCCAAGGTAACTTTTGCTCCCGATGACACCGTTGTCGGCGAAAACGCAAAGAAGGCTGTTGCAGAGATGAAGGACGGCGAGATCGTTGTTCTGGAGAATACACGTTTCCGTGGCGCTGACGAAACCAAGAACGGCGAAGGTTTCTCGAAGGAACTTGCTGATCTGGTTCACAACGAGATTTTCGTTATGGACGCGTTCGGTTCTTCTCACAGAGCTCACGCTTCCACTGTTGGCGTAACCAAGTTTGTTAAGGAAACCGCTGTAGGTTACCTTATGAATAAAGAAATCGAATTTCTCGGCAATGCAGTTGAGAACCCGACACGTCCGTTTGTTGCGGTACTCGGTGGTGCAAAGGTTGCTGATAAGCTGAACGTTATCTCCAACCTCCTCGATAAGTGCGATACTCTTATCATCGGCGGCGGTATGGCTTACACATTCCTTAAGGCAAAGGGATTTGAAGTCGGCAAGTCGCTGGTTGACGATGAGAAAATCGATTATTGCAAGGAAATGATCGCTAAGGCAGAGAAGAACGGCAAGAAGTTGCTCCTGCCTATCGATACCACCATTGCGGCTGAGTTCCCCGATCCGATTGACGCTCCTATTGAAGTAAGCGTTGTTGATTCGGACAAGATACCTGCAGATAAGATGGGTCTTGATATCGGTACAAAGACAATGGAACTGTTTGCGAATGAAGTTAAGTCTGCTAAGACTGTAGTATGGAATGGTCCTATGGGCGTTTTCGAGAATCCCGTACTTGCAAAGGGTACAATAGCAGTTGCAAAGGGTATGGCAGAGGCAGACGCTACAACGATTATCGGCGGCGGCGACTCTGCGGCAGCTGTTGTACAGCTTGGCTTTGCAGATAAGATGAGCCACATCTCCACAGGCGGCGGTGCTTCTCTGGAATATCTGGAAGGCAAGGGCTTGCCCGGAATCGACGCTATTCAGGATAAGTAATAGCTGAGGCATTGGGCGGACAGATTTTGTTCGCCCTTTAACCTGTTTTGGGTAGCAAAATGAAAAGAATTATCTCTTTGATTACCGCGCCGCTGATACTTATCTGCGTATTATTCACGGGTTGTTCGGCGGAAAAATCGGTTGACTATTCGCGGTCGGAGAATTGGGCGTACCTCGAAACCGCTGTCGAAAACAAATCCGCGGACGTGTTTTTCGTTTGCCCGACAGTTTATTCGGGCGGTGAGAATCAGAATATGCCGCTTGATGACGAAAAGACAAAAGCGAGTTTTCTCGGCGCGACGAATATGGAGAAAGGTATCTACGACGGCGACGCGAGATTCTTCGCTCCGTTTTATCGACAGGCAGGACTTTCGGTGTACAAAATGCCCGAAAACGAGCGCGAACAGTATCTGAGCCTTGCGTACAAGGACGTTAAAGCCGCGTTTGAGTATTATATGAACGAATACAACAACGGCAGACCGATTGTACTTGCTGGATTTTCGCAGGGCGCGGATATGTGCATACGGCTGGTTAAGGACTGTTTCGGCGATGAAAAGCGGCAGAGTCTTCTGGTGGCGTGTTACGCGATAGGCTGGCGGGTTACCGAGGACGAGGTGAAAACCTGTTCGCAGCTTAAATTCGCCGAGGGCGAAAGCAATACGGGTGTTGTGGTTGCGTTCAACAGCGAGGCGGAGAGCGTGAACGGTTCATTGCTTATCCCAAGCGGCACAAAGACGCTTGCCATAAACCCGCTGAACTGGAAAACTGACGGCACTCCCGCTGACAAGTCGCTTAACGAGGGCGCTTGCTTTACTGATTACAACGGCGAAATCAAGAGCGAAATCCCCGCACTCACGGGCGCGTACATTGATGAAAAACGCGGCGCGCTGAAAGTGACGGATGTACACCCTGAGGATTATCCGTCAAGTTTGGATATTTTCGAGGATGGGGTTTATCATTTGTATGATTATCAGTTCTTTTACCGTAATCTGCAAAATAATGTACAGACGCGAATAAACGCGTTTAAAAAGTAATTTTGGGCGAAACGCCAAAAGAAAGGAAGTTTATACTATGAACAAATCTGTAAGAAAAGCGATTATCGCTGGAAACTGGAAAATGAATAAAACTCGTCCCGAGGCAAAGGCTTTGCTTGAAGAGTTGAAACCTCTCGTTGCTGATGTTAAGGGCGTTGAAATTGTAGCTTGCGTACCGTTCACCAACCTTGAAACGGCTCTCGCAGTTACAGAGGGTACAAACATCAAGATTGGCGCAGAGAACTGCCATTTCGAGAAGAGCGGCGCGTTTACGGGTGAGATTTCTGCGGATATGCTTACCGAAATGGGCGTTGAGTACGTTGTTCTCGGTCACTCCGAGCGCAGACAGTACTTCAACGAAACAGATGAAACCGTAAACAAGCGCACAAAGGCAGCTTTGGCGGCAGGTCTGAAACCGATAGTATGCGTTGGCGAACTTCTTTGGGAGCGTGAGTGCAATATCACCGAGGAAGTTATCGCGCGTCAGATCAAGCTGGATTTCTTCTCTGTATCCAAGGAAGACATCAAGAAGTGCACAATCGCTTACGAGCCTGTATGGGCAATCGGAACGGGCAAGACCGCTACTGCGGATCAGGCGGAGGAAGTTTGCGCGTTTATCCGTGCGACACTCGCAAAGCTGTATGACGAGGAAACCGCGCAGGCAATCACAATTCAGTATGGCGGTTCTATGAACGCGAAGAACGCCGAGGAGCTTCTCTCCAAGACCAACGTTGACGGCGGACTTATCGGCGGCGCTTCACTCAAGGCTCCCGATTTCACAACAATAATCAAGGCTGCTGAGAATGGTTGATTTAAATAATTAAATTTAGGAGATAATAATATGGCTGTAAAACCTATTTTATTGGTAGTAATGGACGGCGTCGGATATTCCAAAACGGGATTGGGCGACGCTGTAACACTGGCGAATACTCCCACGCTTGACTGGATGCTGAAAAACTGCCCGAACACACGTTTGAAAGCGCACGGCGACGCTGTCGGTCTGCCCACAGATGATGATATGGGAAATTCCGAGGTCGGACACAACGCGCTCGGCTGCGGACAGATTTACTCACAGGGCGCGAAACTCGTAAACGAGAGCATTGAAAGCGGCAAGATGTACAATTCCGAGGCGTGGAAAGAGCTTGTTTCCAATGTGAAAGCAAAGGACAGCACGTTGCACTTTATCGGTCTGCTGTCCGACGGTAATGTTCACTCGAACATTTCTCACCTGTTCAATATGATTAAAAAGGCAAAGTCCGAGGGCGTAAAGAAAGTACGCGTTCACGCTTTGCTTGACGGACGTGATGTTCCTCCGCAGACCGCGCAGATTTATATCGGTCAGCTTGAAGATTTGTTCAAGGAACTTAACGACGCTACTTTTGACGGTAAAATCGCGAGCGGCGGCGGACGTATGAAGATTACAATGGACAGATACCAAGCGGATTGGCCTATGGTTGAACGCGGCTGGAACACTCACGTTAAGGGCGAGGGCAGAATGTTCGGTTCGGCTATGGAGGCTCTTGAAACGTTGAGAAATGAAACGGGCGTTGCGAGCGACCAGGATCTTCCCGCGTTTGTTGTCGCGGAAAACGGCGTTCCCGTCGGCAAAATCGTTGACGGAGACAGCGTTATTCTGTTCAATTTCCGTGGCGACCGCGCTATCGAACTTTCAATGGCGTTCGATATGGACAACTTCGACCACTTCAACAGAGGTCCGAAACCCGACGTATGCTATGCGGGTATGCTCCAATATGACGGCGACCTCAAACTTCCCGCGCGTTTCCTCGTAAATCCTCCCGAAATTCACGATACAATGTCCGAAGTGCTTGTCAACGCTGGACTGCGTCAGTACGCCGTATCCGAAACACAGAAGTACGGTCACGTTACTTACTTCTGGAACGGAAACCGCAGCGGAAAGTTCTCCGAGGAGCTTGAAACGTTCAAGGAAATTCCGAGCGACAACGTAAGCTTTGATCAGCGTCCGTGGATGAAGTCGGCGGATATTGTCGATGATTTGATCGCGGCTATCAAGTCTAAGAAGTACGACTTCCTGCGTTGCAACTTCCCGAACGGCGATATGGTTGGACACACGGGTTCTCTCACGGCAACGATTGTCGGCGTTGAGAGCGTTGATCTGGGTCTTGCGCGCCTTAAAGAGGTATGCGACGAGGAAGGCGTTACAATGCTTGTAACTGCCGACCATGGCAACGCCGATGAAATGCTTGAAAAGAACAAGAAGGGCGATATTCAAGTTCGCACGGCGCACTCGCTGAACCCTGTTCCGTTCATCATTTACGATAAGGACGTTAAGTACACGATTAAGGAAGGCAACTACGGACTTTCCAACGTTGCGCCTACCGTTGTTAAGATGTTCGGTCTGAAAGCACCCGATTGCTGGCAAGAACCGATGATTTAATTGAAGTTATAAAGAAACTGCGCGGTTGATTTTGAAACCGCGCAGTTTTGTATATAAAAATCTCCCTTGCGGCGCAAGAGAGATTTTCTTGTAATAATTCAAAATTCAGTCGTCAAAGTGGTAGATTATAACTTCTTTTATTTCATCACCGCATCCGATGCAATTACTGTCAACCTTGAATGCGGAATTTCCGTTGTTCAGCTCGTCATATGAGAGTGTTATCATTCTGCCTGTTTCATCCCGTCCCGAAATAATAAAGGAGGATATTATCATTCCGTCATAGGGGCAGTAGACAAACCCGATGTCGCCCGCTTCGGCGTATTGCGGAAGGATTACAGTGCGGTCGGCGCGTACTCTTTGGGAGTATGCTTCACCGAGGTGGGATTTGAGGAGCTGCAGAAACAGCGCCGATTGATTAGGATAACCAACCGAAATGCCGCCTGCGTTTAGAATTGCGGAAGTGTGGTCCGCTCCGTAATAGCCCAATCCGTCGTCGGGATTGTTCCTTGCGTATTCCAAAGCTGCTTGACGGTCGTATTTTTCACCTTGAATGACGTATCCTTGGTTTTCCCACAACAGGATATCCTTGTTGTTTACTATTTCCTGCGGCAGTCCCTTGTCATCGTCCCTGTAAAAGTGATAGAAGAACACTTCTACTGTTTCGCTTGCACAGTCATAGCACGGGTCGTTGAGGTCGTCAATCTGGTATGCGTAAGTTCCGCTGTTGCGCATATTGTGGCACACGACTTTCGCTTTTCCGTTTTCGTCAGCACCCACAAAGAGCAGCGAATGTATCATTACACCTTCGTATGAACAATATATTTGCACAATATCGCCGGGTTGTGCATAATCGGGAAGTGAAATCGTGTGGTCGCTTTTGTTGTACGGAATGAACTGTCCGAATCCCAACCTCGAATGCAGTAATTGCAAAGTAATGGAAGTTGAGCTTTCGGTGTATTCGGTAATATTTCCCGCAGTGGTAATACAGCGTGAAATAAACGGTGCGCAAAGTCCGACTCCGTCGTCCCAATGTGCTTTGCCGTAAGCTACTGTGGCTTCAGCGTCATACGCAGCCCAAGGCTTTTCGTCAATGCTGCTTGTCCAAAGTACCTTTGGGTCGTTTTCCCAAGTGAAATCCGCATAGTATCTTCGCTCGTTTGATGTATCGGTAACATTTGGATTGTATATGAAGTTTCCCGTTGAAAGGTCGTGAATACCCGCAACTGTTTCGGGAATATCCTCTGACGGAAGATTAGGGATAGACGTGATTGTATTCTGTTTTGAAGTGGTTTCCTCCGATACTGTATTGCCGCTTGAAACAGCGGGACTTGTACTATTTTCGCCCCCTGATATTTC
>JALEQE010000150.1 GCA_022766825.1 Oscillospiraceae bacterium
AACAAAAACGTTGAAGTAGGATGTACTGTTAAAGGCGATGTTAAAGAAGTTATGAACGTTCTTTGCCAAAAAATAACCCAGAAGAATAATCCGTGGACAGATGAAATAATTGCAAAAGACTTCGGCGAACCTGTTCAAAAAGGCACGGACGCACTCCCCGTAACGCCGCAGGCAGTTATCGAAAAACTCGATGAACTTACAAACGGACAAGCTGTAATCGCGACGGAAGTCGGTCAGAATCAGATGTGGGCGGCGCAGTATTACAAATTCAAAGAACCGCGCAGCTTTATTTCTTCGGGTGGTCTTGGCACTATGGGTTTTGGCTTGGGCGCGTCAATCGGTGCAAAAGTGGGCAGACCCGATAAAACGGTTGTCAATATTGCGGGCGATGGAAGTTTCGCTATGAATTTAAACGAACTCATAACCGCCTCTTCACACAATATTCCGATAATCGAAATGGTTATAAACAACAACGTTCTCGGAATGGTACGTCAATGGCAGAGATTGTTCTACAACAAACATTTCTCTCAAACAACACTCGACGACCGTCATATTGATTATGTCAAACTCGGTGAGGCGTTCGGAATACAGACTTTTGTTATCGAAAAGAACGAAGAAATTGAACCGGTATTGAAAAAAGCGGTTGAAATATCAAAATCTGCGCCTGTTATGATTGAAGTGCGTATTGACCGTGATATAAACGTTCTTCCGATGATTCCCGCGGGTAAACCCGTTGTGAACCCGATAACAGAAATAGACTTGGAGGCGTAATTATGCACGAAAACGAACAAGAATATGTATTATCCGTAAAGGTTTCAAATAATAACGGTGTTCTTCCGCGTGTCGGAGGACTGTTCAGCAGACGCGGTTACAGCATAAAAAGCCTGAACGCTGCGGAAACAGAAGAACCTGATATTTCCCGCCTTACCATAGTTGTATCGGGCGACCTTCGTATTTTGGAGCAAATAAAAAATCAGCTTATGAAGCTGTATGATATTCACGAAGTAAAGATACTGAAAGACGCGGTAACGCGTGAACATATACTTATAAGAGCAGGCAGAACACCTGACGACCGACACAAGATTATTGAAATAGCCAATCTCTACCGCGCAAAGCCCGTTGACGTCGGTGCGAACTCAATTATGCTGGAGCTTACCGGCGAACCTGCAAAAATAGACAGTTTTCTCGATCTTCTTAAACCATTTGGCATCATAAAAATGGTGCGTTCGGGAATCACCGCGCTTGAAAGAGATTAACGAAAGGACGGCTGTTTATGAACATTCTTCACTTGAAATATGCAGTCGAAGTTGCGAAAACCAAGTCTATAAGCAAAGCGGCGGAGAACCTGTATATGGGGCAGCCCAATTTGTCAAGAGCGATAAAAGAGCTTGAGGAATCCCTTGGTATAACAATATTTAAACGTACAACAAAGGGAATTACAACAACACCCGATGGAGATGAGTTTCTGCGCCGTGCCAGACGTATCGTTGCACAAGTGGAAGAAGTTGAAGAGATTTACCGCACAAAGCGTTCTCACAAGCAGCTATTCTCTGTCTGCGTACCTCGCGCAAGCTATATTTCCGCGGCAATGGCAGAGTTTTCAAAGCACATTTCGCTTTCCGAACCCGCCGAAATATTCTACAAAGAGACCAACTCTAACGAAACAATAACCAACGTTGTACGCAGCGATTATAATCTGGGAATTGTCCGTTATCAGACTGCCTTTGAAAAATATTTTGTTGATATGTTCAAAGAAAAAAAGTTGATATACGAAACCGTGGCAGAATTTTCGTATCTTATTTTAATAAGGAAAGATGATCCGCTGGTAAAAAAGGACAATATCAGTACAGAAGATCTTCAGAACTATATCCAAATAACACACGGTGATCCCTATGTACCGTCTATTCCGCTTATAGATGTAAAAAAAGCGGAGCTATCTGATAAAATTGACAAACGGATATATGTCTTTGAGCGCGCTGCACAGTTTGAACTGCTCGCAACCGTTCCGAGAACATTTATGCTTGTATCCCCTGTTCCAAAACCGTTGATGGACAAATACGGTTTAACGACCTGCAAATGCCCACAAAACAATAAGTTATATAAAGATATGCTTATTTATCGGCAGGATTATAAACTGACCGATATTGATAAGCAGTTTATAACAGATGTATGCAATTCAAAGCATAATTGTTTTTAATCCATTTGCAGCCTTTACGTATTCAGAGGAAACAAGATATATTTATAATAAATACCCTGTATGTAAAATTTACATTTTACATATTGAACATAATGTGTTAAAATATTAACAAGGGCGGAAATATATATTTTTATGCGATTTTTTGCAAAAAATGTATTTTCTGAACATATATTGTTAATTTGAGTGCGATAATGTCATAAGCCGACGCTTGATATTTCAGTGATTATACGCAGAACGCGTTGATAATTGCTATTTTAGAGTGCCTGCGTGATGTAATGCACCGAAAAAGCCAACCATATATTATGTTGTAAGGAGAAGATGACTATGAATTACGAAATCGTTGACAGCGCAGAAACCTTTGACGCTGCGCTCGAAAGAGTTCGCGCGGCTCAGGCAAAATTCGGCGAGTTCACCCAGGAACAGGTTGATAAGATTTTCCTCGCTGCTGCCACTGCTGCCAATAAGCAGAGAATACCGCTCGCAAAAATGGCGGTTGAAGAAACCGGTATGGGTATTGTCGAAGACAAAGTTATCAAGAACAACTACGCGGCAGAACACATCTACAACGCTTACAAGAACGTAAAGACCTGCGGCGTTATCGAAAAAGACGAAGCATACGGTATTACAAAAATTGCAGAGCCTGTCGGAGTTGTCGGCGCGGTTATCCCCACCACCAACCCCACATCTACCGCGATTTTTAAAACCCTTATATGCCTGAAGACAAGAAACGGTATCATCATCAGCCCTCACCCCCGTGCGAAAAAGTGCACTATCGAAGCTGCGAAGATCGTTTACGAAGCAGCTGTCAAGGCAGGCGCACCTGAGGGCATTATTTCGTGGATTGACGTTCCGTCGCTTGACCTCACTAACCGTTTGATGAAAGAGGTTGACCTTATCCTCGCAACAGGCGGTCCCGGAATGGTTAAATCCGCATATTCTTCCGGAACACCCGCTCTCGGTGTTGGTGCTGGTAACGCATCCGCTATTATTGATCCTTCCGCAGACATAGTTAATGCCGTTAACTCAATTATGCACTCCAAGACATTTGATAACGGTATGATTTGCGCAACTGAGCAGAC
>JALEQE010000180.1 GCA_022766825.1 Oscillospiraceae bacterium
GAAGGAGTAACTCCGAGAAGACCCAGAACAGAGCCTATGCAGGATGATAACAAAAACTAATGGTAATGCCGCCCCGAAAAAAGTCGGGGCGGCGTTTTGTGTTTGATGGCGTATTATGTCGTATCAAAGGATTGTGCTACCGCCGTTCAGCATACTTTCCGCAAGTACTGCATATCCGCGTGTGGGATCGCTTACAAGAACGTGTGTGACAGCGCCTGCGAAATATCCGTCCTGAATTATCGGACTTCCGCTCATACCACGGACAATTCCGCCCGTCTTATCAAGAAGTTCAGGGTCGGTTATTCTGATAAGCATACCTTTTGAACCGAACATATCAGGGAAATTTATGCGCTCTATTTCAATGGAATATTCGCGCGGTTCCGAACCATCAACAGTCGCAAGAATTACGGCGCTTCCTGTTTTGACTTCATCAATGAAAGCAACGGGAACAGGGTCGCCGTTTATTTCACGGTTATACTTACCGAAAACACCCGTTGAAGTGTTGAGAAGAACCTCTCCTATATCGGTTTCGGCTGAAATAGCACCGCAAAGTTCTCCCGCACAGCCTTTTTCACCTTTGACAACATCGTTGATACAAGCGGCAGTTATTTCACCGGATTTAAGAGGAACAGGTTCGCTTGTGGTTATGTCATTGACAGCGTGACCGAGTCCGCCGAATGTTCCAGTTTGCGGGTCAATGAATGTCAGAGTGCCGATGCCTGCCGCGCTGTCGCGTACCCAAGCTCCTATTTTCGGTACACCGTAGGAGATTGTAGGTGTAATGCTGGCAGATATATCGCTTTCGCCGCGCCTGAAAACTATATCGGCGCAGTTGTCCGAACACTGAATAGCTGCGGCGAGTTCTTCGTTGGACGATACTTCCGCGCCGTTTACGGAAGTTATCACATCTCCCGCTTTTAATCCCGCTTTTCTCGCCGGAGAACCGTCCTCTGTTGAAATAACCATAACACCGTCGGATAATACTTTTATCCCAAAAGGTTTCCCGCTCGGAATAACATATCGCCTGTCACATTCGCTTGCGGCGGCATTTTTCCCGATAATATTTCCGAAAATGCCGACAAAATCTATATCAAACGGAGAAAGAACAGTGGAGAAACACATGTATATCAGCGTCAGGATTGCTGTGTTCCATACTGTTTTTAATCGTATTTTCTTTATCATAATCCCGAATTGCCTTTCATCGTATTTGCCGTTTTTCTCGGCAAATCTATTTTTTGCACTCTTCTGCCGATTATGATTTGAAAAAATCGGCGGATATTTTAAGGATAAAAGGTAATTTTATCTGTGTTGCCTTAAATCGCGATTTTTGAATTTACGGAAAATAACCCCTTGACATTTGTGCCGGATTAAGGTATAATAATAGATATATATTGTTTGTTTTTTATTTTTGGTCACTTTGTCAAAAAAGAGTATCCGGATTTTATGTTGAACAAAACAGCCGTTTCTATGTGTTGCGGAGAAGCGGGAAATTTTGTATGAAAGCGGCGTTCTGCCACGGAAAACGCGGCATTTGGGCTCACTACTACATAATTATATTTTACGTCGTTTGGAAAAAGCTTTTCCGGTATGAGGTTTTGACTGAAATTATACATCAATAAGAATAGTTGTGTACGGAAACCTTTGGGGAGATCCGCGCGTTTTTTGTGCGCTCTTTTCTGAGTTTCCGTTGGGAAAGGAAACTGTATGGGATTATTGTCGAATAAGAATTTGCTTACGGAAAAGGAAAATATTGCAAAAAAAACACTTAATAGTGCGAAGTCTGTTGCTAAAAAGCAGATTTTCAAAAACACACCTCAGCAAAAATCAAATCACAGGCAACCGTCGTTTACTGCGCCTAAATCAGCGCTGACGGAAAAACACCCTGTTCTCGGAAGAAACAGTTCATCACAGTCCGCGCCGAGAAAACCGCGTGAACAGCGTGAGAACAGAAGTACCCCTGTTCGTTTTTTCGCGCTGGGCGGTCTAAACGAAATAGGAAAGAACCTGTATGTTTACGAATGTGCGAACGATATGTTTATCGTGGACTGCGGTTTGGCATTTCCTGATGAGGAAATGTTTGGCGTTGACCTTGTGGTGCCCGATTTCACTTATATTGAAAAGAACAAGGACAAGCTGCGCGGTATCGTAATCACTCACGGACACGAGGATCATATAGGCGCGCTTCCGTATTTGCTGAAAAAAGTAAACGCGCCGATTTACGGAACGCGTCTGACGCTAGGTCTGGTCGAGGGCAAGCTGAAGGAGCACGGATTGCTGTCCTCCGCTTCTCTTAACGTTGTAGAACCGCGCCGCAATGTTCGTATGGGTTGTATGTCCGTCGAGTTTATCAGGGTAAATCACTCTATTCCCGATTCCTGCGCGCTTGCAATTCACACTCCTGCGGGTGTTATCGTTCACACGGGCGACTTTAAGGTCGACTATACTCCGATTGAGGGCGGTATTATTGACCTCGCGCGCTTCGGAGAACTTGGAAACCGCGGCGTTCTTGCTTTAATGAGTGAAAGCACTAACGTGGAGCGTCCCGGCTATACAAAATCCGAGCGTTCGGTTGGCGAGAGTTTTAAGGGATTGTTTACTCGCGCCGAGGGAAAGCGCATTATTATCGCGACTTTTTCAAGCAATATCCACAGAATACAGCAGATAATCGATGAGGCGGTAATTCACGGCAGAAAAGTAGCCGTTTCCGGCAGAAGTATGACGAACGTTATCGCGAAGGCAGTTGAGCTGAATTATATCAAAGTACCCGAGGGTACTCTTATCGATATTGAGGACGTGAACAAGTATGACCCGTCGGAGCTTGTCATTGCGACAACAGGTTCACAGGGAGAACCGCTTTCGGCTTTGTCAAGAATGTCGAGCGGCGATCACAGACAGGTGACGATAACTCCGAATGACTTTATCATTATTTCTGCGAACCCTATACCGGGAAACGAAAAGTTTGTTACAAAGGTTGTAAACGAGCTTATGAAACAGGGCGCGGAAGTTATTTACGAAAGTATGTACGAAGTACACGTTTCGGGACACGCTTGTCAAGAAGAACTGAAAATGATGATTTCGCTTACGAAGCCTAAGTTTTTCGTGCCGATTCACGGTGAGTACAAGCATCTCAAAAAGCATGCCGAGTTGGCGGAGGGTATGGGAATACCCGGAAACCACACATTTGTGGCAGATGTGGGCGATGTATTGGAAACCGACGGCGTTGATATGAAGTTCACGGGAACTGTTCCGAACGGTATGGTTATGGTTGACGGCCTTGGAATAGGCGATGTCGGAAGTGTTGTTTTGCGCGACAGAAAGCACCTTGCCGAGGACGGGGTTATGATTATCGTTGCCACGATCGAACACGAAACGGGAAAAGTGCTTGCAGGTCCGGATATTGTGTCACGCGGTTTCGTGTATGTTCGCGAGAGCGAAGAACTGCTTGACGAGGCAAAACAGCTTATGGACAGCGTTATGAATGACCTCTGCGACAGAAATGTCCGCGAATGGGGAAATATAAAATCGGCAATGCGCGACGCACTTTCCGAGTTCATTTATCAGAAAACAAAGCGCAGTCCTATGATACTGCCTATCATAATGGAAGTATAATGCCGCTGTAATTTGCCAGTTTCTGCCGGAGGTGATGTGATGAGAAACTTCTATAAATCGAACGTGCTGTTGGCGGCAGTATGTACGCTGATTGCGATACTTATTGGTATCGATATATATGTTTTCCGTCACGACGCGGTGATGTTCTGGATTTCGCTACCGATACTCCTCGGAGTTTCGGGAATAACCCTTGGAAAACTTTTGCAGATACGTCAGAGCGAGTATTGGTATTTTGAACAGCTTTCCGAGGAAATACGCGGCACGGATTCGATGTCGCTTATCGGATTTCCGTTGCCGATTTGTGTTCTTGACAGCGACCGTTTCGTTATCTGGAGCAATGATTGCTTCAATGAAACTTTTTTCACTCCGAATGAGGATCAGAGTTCCATTGATGAAGTGACCGATATGCCACTGGAATTGTTCGGAACGGAGGGCAGAGAGATACGTTTCGGTGACAGGTGGTTTCGGGTTTATTCCGCACCTCACGAGTTTGTTATCGATAAAAAAATCACCGACAAGCAGTTTATAAACGAAAAAGTTAATCAAACCGAAAAAATCACAATGCTTATTTTCCGTGAAAATACGGATTACAAGCTTTTAAAAGAAACCTATGAGATGAGTCGTCCCATTGTGATGATCGCAATGGTTGACAACTATGAAGAATTGCTCTCCGGAGCAAAGGAGAGCGACCGTGCGTCGGTTACCATTGAAATCGATAAGAAAATGGAGGAGTATTTTGCTGACAAGCACGCGGTACTCCAGAAAATAACAAGCGACAAGTTTCTGATTTTACTTGAAGAACAGTATCTTCAGGAAATGATTAAAGATAAAATGTCGATAATCAATCAGATGCACGATATTATCGTGCGCGAGCGGCAGAACGTTACAATGTCAATCGGCGTCGGAACGACCGCGTCTTCTCTTTCACAGAGCGAACGCTATGCCCGCGAGATGCTGGATAAGGCGCTCGACCGCGGCGGTGATCAGGCTCTTGTAAAGACCGCATCGGGATTTGACGCTTTCGGCGCGGTTTCCAAGGGAAAGGAACGCACGGGAAAGGTCAAGATACGTCTTGCGGCAGAGGAGATAAAGAATCTTATTGTAACGTCGGATACTGTGTACATAATGGGACACAGCTATGGGGATTTCGACAGCGCGGGGGCGGCAATCGGTCTTACCTGCGCAATACGGAGATTGGGAAAACCTGCATATACGGTCGCGCGTTTCCGTGATCAAAGCAAAACAAATGCCGGACCGCTTTTCGATAAGTTCTCCGATTATGAAACACCGATAGCCATTGAGCCGGAAGAAGCAAAGCAATGGATATCGCCAAAATCCTCGTTGTTTATTGTTGACACGCATATTCTGAAAAAGCTGGAAGATCCCGAACTTTACGAAATGGCGCAAAAAGACCGCGTGGTTATTATCGACCATCACCGTCTGAGCGCGGGAGCGATTGCCGAATTTGGCGTACGCTGTCATGAATCGAACGCATCATCTGCATCGGAACTTGTTACCGAAATAATACAGTATCTCAGCAACGATGTGATCCTGAAACCGCTTGAAGCAGAAGCACTTCTGGCAGGCATTACGCTTGATACGAAGGATTTTGTTATGCGTGCGGGTGTTTCCACGTTTGAGGCGGCGGCATATCTGAAAAAGCTCGGCGCAGACACCATTGCCGTAAAGAAAATGTTTGATACAAGTATTGAGAACAAAACAAGAAAATCACAGATCATTTCTTCAGCGAAGATATACAGAGGGCGATGTGCGATTTCACTTGTGGAGGAGGACGCGCCCGGACTTCGGGTAATGTGTTCTCAGGCGGCGGACGAAATGCTGTATATTCGCAATGTGGACGCATCGTTCACCGTTTATCCGATTGAAAACGGTTGGAGTATAAGCGCGCGCTCACTCGGAAAAATCAACGTTCAGGTTATTATGGAGAGTATGGGAAACAAAGTGGACGACGGCGGCGGTCATCATACAATGGCGGGCGCGCAGCTTTACGGAATAACCTCGGAGCAGGCTGTTCAGCGTCTTCACAGCGCGATTGACGATTATTTTTCATCCGCGCCGAAGGATAAAGAATAGTATTGCCGCAAAACATTAAGGAGGAAATAACAATGAAAGTAATATTGCTTGAAGATGTAAAAGGTACGGGAAAAAAAGGCGAGATTAAGGAAGTTAAAGACGGATATGCAAATAACTGCCTTATAAAGAAAGGTTTGGCGCGTGAAGCTACAGCCGCTAATCTCAATTTGCTCAAGGGCGAAAAGGACAGCGCACAGCATAAAATTGACGTTGAAATAGCAACAGCAAAGGACATTGCGGCAAAGCTTGACGGGAAAACTGTCGTTGTAACAGCAAAGGCGGGACAAAACGGCAGACTTTTCGGCACGGTTACTTCCAAGGAAGTATCGGCGGCGATAAAACAGTCGTTCGGACTTGATGTGGACAAAAAGAAAATCGGAATAGCTATGAAGATAGAGGGGTTCGGGAATTTTTCTGCGGAAGCACGCCTTTATGCGGGTGTTATCGCGAAGTTCACCGTGAATGTTCAACCTGCAGAGTGATTTGAGGAGGATTTGCAATGGCTGATTACGATCTGGCGGGGCTTGCGTTGCCGTATAATCCCGAAGCGGAACAGTCGGTGATCGGCTCTCTTCTGATTGACGGTACACTTGTCGGTGACGTTGTGACGATACTCCACCCGGAACATTTCTATGCAGACGTGAACAGGGGCGTATTTCAGGCTATATTTGATATGTATACCCGAAATGAAACAATAGATGTCGTGACCGTTATCAATAAGTGCGTTACACAGGGCGTTTTTGAGAGCGATTCGGCGGCAAAGGCTTATCTTGTTGCCGCAATGAAAGGTGTTCCAAGCCCGAAATCCATTGTAAAATATGCTTCGATAGTTATTGAAAAGTATATGCTGCGCAGCCTTATCCTTGCATCCAAGGAGATCATCGACGCAGCGACAAGCGGAGCCGAGTCTGCGGAAAGCATTATGGACTTTGCGGAAGCGAAAATATTCAATATCCGCGAAGGTATTGAGAACAAGACGTTGGTTCCGCTTTCCTCGATAGTATATGACCAGCTTAAAGCGTTCTGCGAGCTTGTGACCCAGTCGCAGAATAACGGTGGAAAACCGATAATGTCAGGACTGGGAACAGGTTTCGGAGATCTGGACGGAAAGATATTCGGACTTAACAGATCGGACCTTATTATTCTTGCGGCGCGACCCGGTATGGGAAAGACCTCGTTTGCGCTTAATATTGCGGTGAACGTTGCAAAAAAACATATGAATAAGGCGGTGTGCATCTTCAGTCTGGAAATGTCCAAGGAGCAGTTGGTTTCGCGAATTATGTCAAGTGAAGCCAAAATTCCGACAGAGGTTATGCGAACGGGAAAAATCCAGACCAACGTTGCCGACGAGGTAAAGAGAGTTTCTAAGGTAGCTGAACGATTGCAGGCTTTGAATATTTACATTGACGATACACCCGGTACGAACGTTTCGGCAATCAAGTCGAAGTTGCGCCGTATAAAAGATCTGGGTCTTGTTATTATAGACTATCTTCAGCTGATGAATTCTGTTGGAAACTATCACGGAAATCGTGTTGCGGAGATTTCTGAGATAACGCGTTCTCTCAAAATTATGGCAAAGGAACTTAATGTTCCCGTTATTGTGCTGTCACAGCTTGCCCGTGGAACGGAGCAGCGTCCGGATAAACGACCGCTTATGTCTGACTTGCGTGATTCGGGTTCAATTGAGCAGGATGCGGATATTGTTATGTTCCTTTACCGCAACGCTTATTATGATAAGACCGATCCCAATCAGAATGCCTGCGAATGTATTGTGGCTAAAAACCGTCATGGCGAAACCGGTACTATCTATCTCGGCTGGATGGGTGAATATACGAGGTTTACCGAGGCAACGCGCATTGAGCCCGGTGGAGGACAATAATCGTTTATGGGTGATAGTATCATCTTAAAAGTGAAGTCGGCGATTTCTGATTATAATATGCTTAATGGAGCAAAGAGGGTATGTGCGGCACTGTCAGGCGGTGCGGACAGCGTTTCTTTACTGCATATTATGCGTGATTTGTCATCCGACCTCGGAATTGAGATTTGCGCGTGCCATTTAAACCACGGACTGCGCGGCGTCGAAAGCGACAGTGATGAATGTTTTTGCCGAGATTTGTGCGAACGGCTTAACGTTCCGCTTTATGTCGAGAAAATCTGCGTTTCCGATTATTCTCAAAAGCACGAAAGCCTTGAGGAAACAGCGCGGCGCGTGCGTTACGATTTTTTCGTGAAAGCGTTGGACTATTTCGGAGAGGATTGCGTTTTGGCAACGGCGCACAATGCCAACGACAACGCCGAAACCGTTCTGCTTAACTTAACGCGCGGCACGGGATTAAAGGGTCTGTGCGGTATTCCGCCGATGAGGCATTTCGGAACTTTGAATGAGCGGCGGGTAATCCGACCGCTTATTAACTGTTCCCGAAATGAAATTGAGGAGTATCTGCGAGAGATCGGTCAGGATTATGTCACCGACAAAACCAATCTTTCGGAGGATTTTTCCCGAAACAAGATAAGGCGGAAAATTCTCCCGCTGTTAAGCGAAATAAACCCGTCTGTTGTGTCGGTTATCGGCAGAACAACGGAAAATCTCCGAACCGACAGCGAGTATCTGGAAACGCTTGCCGACAAGGCTCTTGAAGAAACGCGCGAGGGGCGCGGCTGGAATGCTGCGGCAATTGCGAAATTGCCACAGCCGATAAGAGCGCGCGTTGTTCGCAAAATTCTGATAAGCGGCGGTATAGAGCCGTCAACGCTTCGTATTGAAACGGCGATAAGTCTTTTGGAAAAGCGTTCTGCGCGGTTCAATCCGTGCAAAAACCGTTTTTTTACGATAAGAAAAGGCGTGTGCTTTACGGAGTATATAGTTCAGCGTTACGGAAATATCACCAAAAAAACAGACTGATTGTTAATAACGTTCGAGAAAATTTCAGCAGAAATTCACAAAAATCAATTGCATTTCTGTAAATTATATGCTATAATAAATTCTGTATTGGAGGAAATGTCAGATGTACGTTCCCGAAGGAATTGATAAAATATTGTTCACAAAAGAACAAATTCACTTACGGACAAGGGAATTGGGCGAGCAGCTTGCACACGATTACGCGGGGAAGGTTCCGCTGTTTTTGTGCGTGTTGAGAGGCGCGTCGGTATTTTTTACCGACCTTATCCGTAGCTGCGAAATGCCGCTTACCATTGATTTTATCCGCACAAAAAGCTATGTCGGAACTGAATCGAGCGGCAAAGTCGAGGTTGATATGGCGGAAACCGAATCGTTTGAAGGCAAGGACCTGATTATCGTTGAGGACATCTGCGATACGGGGCGTTCGCTCACAGCGGTTTGCAACGCAATCCGCGAGATGAACCCCAAGTCGCTTAAAACTGTTTGCCTGTGTGATAAACCGTCACGGCGCGTGGTTGATTTTCAGCCCGATTACACGGGGTTCGTAATTGACGATTTGTTTGTTGTCGGATATGGCTTTGACGTTGACGAACATTTCAGAAATCTTCCGTACATTGGCGTTTTCAAAACATAATTCTGAAAGCTCTTTGACCGCGTTTGACGAGAGCAGACTGCGGTTTTCAAAATAACACGGATTTTTCCGGAAAGGCGGTAAAGATGAAGAAAAATAAGCTACAGGGTGTTATTATCTATTGCCTGATAGCGGCGTTG
>JALEQE010000202.1 GCA_022766825.1 Oscillospiraceae bacterium
TTTCCGATCCAAGAGAAAAAGTGCTTAAAAAATACGTTAAGCAGTTGGCGGCGGAAAAAGGCAGAACGGACGAGTATCGGCTCTATGAACAGACTGAACGTCTTGCTCCTCAGGTTGTTATGAACAGGAAGCACAATAAAACCGGTGTGTGTCCGAATGTTGATTTTTACAGTGGTTTTGTGTATGATATGCTCGGTATTCCGAAAGAATTGTATACCGCGATTTTCGCAATTGCCAGAATAGTGGGCTGGAGCGCGCATCGTATTGAGGAAATAGTCTGCACGGATAAGATCATCAGACCGGCATATATGAGCGTTATGAAAAAGAAGGAATAATATAATGATATTTAAATACATAGCAGGACCGATTATCGGCTCGTTAATCGGATATTTTACAAATTTTATCGCGGTGAAAATGCTGTTCCATCCGAAGAAGGAAATTAAAATCCGCGGTCACAGACTGCCGTTTACTCCCGGAGCAATACCCAAAGGTAAATCACGTCTTGCAAAATCCGTCGGAGAGGCAGTTGGGAATAATCTTATCACTCAAGCGGATATTGGAGACAAACTGTTGAGTGAGGAATTGACCGAAAAAATCGCAGATACAATCATAAGTAAATTTTCCCAACCGTTTAATAGCCTGTCTGACGGCTTGTCGGATATGACCGAGGAAGAAATCGTGGCAAAAAGAGAAGATGTTGCCAAATCGGTCGGGAAATTTATGGCAGAAGCAGTTTCTCAGGTTGATATTGCGGAAATAATCGTTCAAAAAGCTCCTGAAATAATAAAGGAAAAGCTGAATAATCCTATGATTGAAATGTTTCTGACAGACGATATTCTCAGAGCTGTTTTAACGCCTGTCGGAAGTGAAATACAGAAGTTCATAGCAGAGCATGGAGAAGAGTATATTTCCCCGTATGTTTCACAGAGGCTTTCGGATGCCGAAAACGGTACCATTGTTGATTTTGTCAATCAACTGGGAATTGAACAAAGTCAGTTAAAGAGTATCATCAAAGCGTTGTACAAAAAAGCGGTATCAGGCTGCTCTGAAAACCTGATGCAGTGGCTTGACCTGAGCGGCATTGTGGAGAGCAAGATAAACGCAATGAGTGCTGATGAACTCGAAACGCTTGTAATGAGCGTTATGAAAAAAGAACTGAATACAATAGTCAATCTGGGAGCATTGATAGGCTTTGTTCTCGGATTGCTGAACATTTTTATATGAAAAAGGGGTGTAATTATGAAATACGCTGTTGTTTATATTTCCGAAACCGGCAACACAAAGGAACTTGCGGAGAA
Source organism: Oscillospiraceae bacterium (assembly GCA_022766825.1). Lineage (GTDB taxonomy): Bacteria > Bacillota > Clostridia > Oscillospirales > Ruminococcaceae > CAG-115. Next base: position 1,299 of record JALEQE010000202.1, read on the forward strand.
TATTTTTGCCAGCTTGCCCGAAAATGACAAGGTTATTGAGAACGCGAAAACGATGAACGAACTTCCTAAAGCGGATTTTTATTTTGTTGGTTTTCCTGTTAAGAATCGTACCTTCGGCATTGAGGTAATGGATATTCTCGAACAAATTGAAGATGAGAAGGTCGCTTTGTTTGCGTCCTGCGGACTTCCTGTCAATGATAAGTACAAGCAATATATTGAGAATGCAGTAAGTCCGTGGATCAACGACAGCAGTAAATACTGCGGACTTTTCCTTTGTCAGGGCAGAATTTCCGAAGAATATCGAGGCAAACTCGAAAACGAAACAAATTATTCCTCGGATGAGATCGACAAAATTGTTGAAATGTCATCAAGTCATCCCGATGAAAAGGATATTGACAGACTATATGAGTTTGTTGATACCGTTATTGGATAACAGTTTTTCGGAGAATAATAAACCCGATCTTCGACAATACTACTTTTGAAAAAAGTTTGTCGGAGGTCGGGTATGTATTATAATAAAGTCGAAATCGCTGGCGTAAACACTTCAAATTTAAAGGTCCTGAAAGAATCGGAAAAAACAGAGCTTTTGAAGCGGGTTAAAGAGGGTAATATGGATGCGCGTGATGAGTTAATCAGCGGAAATCTTCGCCTTGTCCTGAGTGTTATACAGCGTTTTATGGGCAGAGGGGAGCGCGCTGACGATTTGTTTCAGGTCGGTTGTATCGGTCTTATCAAAGCGATAGATAATTTTGACATTTCACAAAATGTGCGGTTTTCCACGTACGCTGTTCCTATGATAATGGGAGAACTTAGGCGATATTTGCGCGATAATGCTCCGGTAAGAGTCAGCCGCTCAATGCGAGATCTTGCATACCGTGCAATGCAGTCGCGCGAAAAGCTGACGGCAGAAAAAGGCTGTGAACCCAAAGTTGAAGACATCGCAAAAGATCTTGGAGTACCTCGTCAGGAAGTAGTTGTTGCACTTGAAGCGGTAAGCGAGCCTATTTCTTTATATGAACCCGTCTTTTCCGAATCAGGCGACACGATTTATGTACTCGACCAGTTGGGAGATCATAACGATGATATGAACTGGCTAAACGAATTATCCCTTAAGGAAGCAATTGCGGAACTCGGTAAACGGGAGAAGCGTATACTTGATCTGCGGTTTTTTCGCGGAAAAACCCAGGTTGAAGTCGCAAAGGAAATTGGTATAAGTCAGGCACAGGTGTCAAGGCTTGAAAAGGGTGCGCTGAATAAGATTAAAAACCACATTTGAATAAAAAATCCCACTTTAGTCAAACGACCGGTAGATATTACAGTATATCGATAGGTCTGACAAAGTGGGTATTTATGTTGCAAACGTGCCGTTTTGCCCAAAAAGGTTTATACGTTCTTATTGTTTGAGTTTATTGCGTTGATAATCGCCTGAGTGTTTGCGGCTTGCGCGGAATTAAGCGCGGCGGTCTGATTTTCGGTCTGCATACGGACATTCGTGTCGTTAAGCCGATAGCCTATCATATTGTTAATCATCTGCTCGGCAGCTATCGCTTTTTTCTTCTCAAAAATCAGGAAGAAAAGCATATATCTTGTTCCAGAAGTCGTTGATATTTCAAGTTCCGTCTGAAATGAGTTAATGACGGTGAAAAAGCCGAGGATAGAGAGCAAAATCCCAATCGGTGAAACCGCTCCCATGATGATAAATCCGCCGATAATTTCAAGAATACCGGTAAGGAAATTCTTGAACAAGAGCTTGAAATTTGTTCCGACAGACGAAATCTGGTTTATCGGAATGTTGTATTTTCGGCAGCCCAACGGGATTAGCGATAAAATTGTGTTCGGTCGTCTGAGCTTCAGAAAATTCTACTCAATGGCGATTTCACCTTTAAGATAAAAGGTGAGAAGCGATGTCATAAATCTGATTTTTTCCATAGTACTCTCCTTATTGCTTTTAATTTTTTTGATAGTTCTATTACAATACAAAATCAGAATATTGTCAATGCTAAAATGGGACCAAATTAAAGCTAGATAATTTGTGCATTTTTATGTACTATTTTAGTGTGGAGGTGGTACAGAATGAGTACGGTTTTCTTTAACCTGAGAATTGACGAAACGCTGAACGATCAGCTCGTCAAAATCGCCGCAGAGGAGGGCAGAAGCAAAAATAAGCAGATTGAGTATATTCTCAAGGATTATGTAAAACGCTATATTCAGGCAAACGGTGAAATTCCTGCCAACAATACCGATAATATCCGGAAATAAAAAAATACGGAGAGCCGAAACTCTCCGTATTTGTCTTTTATGAATTTAAGAACATTAAATTATACGCAACCCTGAGCTTTCATAGCTTCAGCAACTTTGAGGAAGCCTGCGATGTTCGCGCCTGCCATATAGTTGCCGGGCATACCGTATTCCTTGGACGCTTCGTCGCACTGTTTGAAGATAGACTTCATAATATCGTGCAACTTGTTGTCAACCTCTTCAAATGTCCAGCTGTAACGCATTGAGTTCTGGCTCATTTCAAGACCGGAAGTTGCTACGCCACCTGCGTTCGCAGCCTTTGCGGGGCCGTAAAGCATATTATTTGCGAAGTACACTTCAATAGCCTCGGGAGTGGAAGGCATATTTGCGCCTTCTGCTACTGCGTAAACGCCATTCTCTGCAAGGTTCTTTGCAAAATCGCCGTTGATTTCGTTCTGAGTAGCGCAGGGGAGAGCAATGTCAGCCTTAATCTTTGCGCCCCAAACGCTACCATCGTGATATTCCGCATTCTTGTGAGAAGTTCTGCCGACATATTCCTTGATACGTCCGCGCTCAACTTCCTTGATTTGCTTAACAACATCAAGGTCAATTCCGTCGGGATCGTAAATGTATCCGTTGGAGTCGGAAACGGTAACAACCTTGCCGCCAAGCTCGGTTGCCTTCTTGGTAGCATAGATAGCAACGTTGCCCGAACCCGAGATGATAACTGTCTGATCCTTGAAGCTCTTTCCGTTTGCTTTCAGCATTTCATCTGTGAAATAGCAAAGACCAAAACCTGTTGCCTCTGTTCTTGCGAGAGAACCGCCGTAGGTCAGGCCCTTGCCGGTGAGAACGCCGCTCCACTCGTTGCGGATTCTCTTGTACTGACCGAACATATAGCCGATTTCGCGTGCGCCTGTACCAATATCGCCCGCGGGAACATCACAGTCGGGACCAACGTGTCTGCAAAGCACTGTCATAAAGCTCTGGCAGAAACGCATAATTTCACCGTCGGATTTGCCCTTCGGATCAAAATCCGAACCGCCTTTGCCGCCGCCCATCGGAAGTGTGGTGAGAGAGTTCTTGAAAATCTGCTCGAAACCGAGGAACTTGATGATACCCATATATACGGAGGGGTGCAGTCTGATACCGCCCTTGTACGGACCGATTGCAGAGTTGAACTGAATACGGAAACCGCGGTTTACCTGAACTTTACCGTTGTCATCAACCCACGGAACACGGAATATAATCTGTCTTTCCGGTTCTACGATACGCTCGAAAACGCCTGCCTCAACAAGGTCGGGACGTTTCTCAACCACGGGCTGAAGTGTTTCAAATACTTCTGTAACCGCCTGAATGAACTCCGGCTCGCCGGGGTTTCTTTTCTTAACTGTTTCCAAAAGATCCGCAAGATACTGATTTTTTAACGCCATTGTTAAAAATCCTCCTTAAAAATTTTATAAGCAAAAAAATTTACCTACATTTTTATTATACACCTGATTTGTATGTTTTGCAAGAAATTTTGAGAAAAATATCAAACACGGTGTGCAATTTTGTGAGTGTTTATAAATATCAAAATAGGATTTTGTTTAAAACTAACAAAAATCAATTGATAATATTTTATTTAATGAAACAGTAAAATTTTTTTATTTCACATTTTCCGTAAAGAGAAGTATGGACACAGCGTCGGATTTCATATAATTTTCATTTTCTGCTTTGAATGGACACTTGACAAGCTGTGTCGAATGATGTATAATAAAATAGAATATAGAGAGGCTTTGTGCCGATAAAAGATAGAGAAGTTAAGGCGGCAACGCATAATTATTGTCGTTCGATTGCGCCGTCAGATTTATAGTGCGTTCGCCTTTTGTGCGGCGTGTCCTGCGCCGCTTGGGCGAACACCTTCCGACTTCGTGTCGGCGGCAGATTGTACAAATTGAGCGCAGACGGGCTGACGCAGCGTTTTCCGCCGAAGGCTGATAATGCGGTCAAGCGAAATTTTGTGCACGCATTATGCGCTTCGCGCAAAACGCTATGCCGGAAAATATGCAAGCAAGCGAATGACAAAAGCGTTAGCCGTTAATTGTGCAGTGTTGCCTTAAGTTTTAGGTGCATAATTTGGAGAAAGGCGGTTTTGCAAATGGGGAATGTTAAAGCAAAAAGAGGGATTCCATTTTTGGGGAAAATCTGTGCTGGATTGGTATGTGCCACGGTAATAATGAACATTGCCGGCGACAGTACTTTGCAGATGAAAGCAGCTGGTGCTTCAAGTATCGCTGATCTTGAACAACAGGCGCAAAAAATCAGAGAAGAAAACGAGGCGCGCGAGCAGCAGATAGCAAGTCTTGATGTTGACATAAATAAAAATGAGGACGCAATGGATCTGGTCAACGACCAGATTGACGGCGTCAATAACGAAATAAGTACATACAGTGAGTTAATCACGAAAAAGCAGGAAGATATCGATCAGAAACTGATAGATATTTCAAGCGTTGAAAAGACTATTGTTTCAAAGGAAACCGAGATTGAAAATAAAAAAGTAAAAATCGGTGAGCTTCAGGAAGAAAACACGCGCAATCTTGAAAAATTCGGAAAACTTGCGCGTTATATGTATATGAACAATGCGTCGTCGCAGTTGCCCGTACTTAACGGTTCGGACGACTGGTATGAATACTTTGTTTATTCCGATGTTGTAAAGAATATTGCAGGTCAGAACTATGAGTTTATGAAATCTCTCCAAGAGTCAATCAAAAAGCAGGAGGATATGATTTCCGACCTGAACGATGAAATCGATAAACTTCAGGCTGAGAAAGAGGAGCTTGAAAAACAAAAATCCGATTATGAAAGCGAAGCTGCAAGTCTTGCTGATGAGAAGAGCAACCTTGAAAACTATGCGAATGAAAAACGTAATTATCTCTATAATCTTGCGGCAGAAAATGAACAGCTCCAGGATAAAATAAGCGGTCTTGAAGAAGATATTGCCGACGCGAATGCCGAACTTGACGCGGTAAACTCGCAGATTGAGGAAATGATAAGACAGGCTCAGCTTGCGGCGCAACAGGAAGCTCAGGAAGGAGGAAACGAATATGTCGATTACAGCGGCGACGGACTCAGATGGCCTGTTGACCCGCAGTATCATTGGATTTCAACATATTTTGGATATGACGCTTGGCGTGGCGGTATGCACAGAGGTATTGATATCGGTGACGGCGCTCTTGCAGGTCAGAATATTTACGCGGCGCAGTCGGGTACGGTTATTTCGGTTGTAAATTACTGTCCGCACAATTACGCAAAGAATTATAGTTGCGGTTGCGGCGGCGGTTACGGAAACTATATTGTTGTTGACCACGGCGGCGGACTTTCAACGCTATATGCGCATTGCCAGGCAATTTATGTTTACGAAGGACAGCAAGTAAACAAAGGCGATGTAATCGGTGCGGTAGGCACGACCGGTTGGTCTACTGGTTATCATCTGCATTTTGAAGTTAGTGAAAACGGCGTTGCTGTAAACCCGTTCAACTATGTTTCATATGAATAATTTCAAGGGGCGCGGGATAATCGCGCCCTTAGTGTTTTTTTCAAAAAAATACACTAAATATAGTTGACAATCGGGTAAGATTTTGCTATAATAAAAGCAAGTGATTTTTTTGAAGGGAATGTTTATATTGGCAAGCGTTCGTATGACAGTTGCCCGTGCGATGACCGAGTGTCTGAAAGCTGAGGGAATAACCGATGTATTCGGATATCCGGGTGCGGCAATCTGCCCGTTTTACGATGAATTATATAAATCCGATATACGTCATATTCTGGTGCGCCACGAGGTAAACGCGGGGCATTCCGCGAGCGGCTATGCGCGTATCACGGGCAAACCCGCTGTTTGCGTTGCGACAAGCGGTCCCGGTGCGCTTAACCTTATCACCGCGATAGCTACCGCCTATATGGACTCTGTTCCAATGGTTATTATTACGGGTCAGGTCGATTCCGAGCAAATCGGTCGTGACGTTTTTCAGGAAGCGGATATCACGGGTTCGGCTGAACCGTTTGTAAAGCACAGTTATCTTCTGAAAAAGCCTGAGGATACGGCGGAAGTTTTTAAGAGGGCATTTTATATCGCGGGAACAGGAAGACGCGGTCCAGTGCTTATAGATGTACCTTTTGATATTCAGCAGGCAGAGATTGATTTTGAGTATCCGGAAACGGTTGATATACGTTCTTACCGTCCCAGTACAAAGGGAAACGGTTATCAGATAAAAAGAGCGATAAACGCTCTTAAAGAAGCAAAGAAACCCCTTATCTGTGCGGGCGGCGGTTTGTTTACGGGAAACGGCGTAGATCTTATGCGTGAGTTTGCCGAGAAAACAGATACACCCGTTGTATCAACAATGATGGGACTTGGTGCAATGCCGTCAGACAGTCCGCTTTATTACGGAATGATAGGTATGCACGGTAAAAAGTCCGCAAATATCGCCGTAAATACTTGTGATACTTTGTTTCTGCTTGGCGCGAGGGTCGGCGACAGAGCAATGTCGGCAATGGAAAACCGCAAGGACTTTACGGTTGTTCACATTGATATAGATCCTGCCGAAATCGGAAAGAACATTGAGGCAAATGTGCCGATAGTCGGTGATATTACGTTGGTTCTTGAACAGTTGCTGGAGCAGGTTGATTCGTTTGAACAGCCGCTTTCCCATACGGAGTGGCGAAATGAACTCGATAAAAACCGTGTCGAAACCGAACCTTCTCCCGAGGAGAACGGATATGTAAATCCGAAGTGGTTTATTCAGACGTTGGACAAGTACCTGCCCGAACATTCAGTTATTGTCGCGGACGTTGGTCAGAATCAGATATGGACTGCGGCGAATATTTCGCTTAAAGACGGCAGATTTTTGACATCGGGCGGTATGGGAACAATGGGTTATTCTGTTCCCGCTGCGATTGGCGCAAAAACCGCCGACCCGACAGCCGAGGTAGTTGCGGTTTGCGGTGACGGTTCATTCCAGATGGAGATGAACGAGATCGCAACTGCGATTCAGCACGATATCAACATTAAGATAATTGTTATCCGCAACCGTTTTCTGGGAATGGTTCGCGAGGTTCAGGAAAAGAAATACGACGGTCACTTGATTGCGGTGTCGCTCGACGGAAGTCCCGATTTTTGCAAAATCGCCGAGGCATACGGAGTTGATCATATGCTTGCTGACAGCGAACAGAGCGCGGTTGAGGGTATTCAAAAGCTTTTGAAATCCGAAAAGCCGTTTTTGCTGGAAGTTGCTGTTCCCGAACACGAAAAGACAATTTTATAACGGAGGTTAAAGTTTATGAAACATACAATTTCCGTTTTGGTAGAAAACCACGCGGGCGTTTTGGCGCGCGTTGCGGGTCTTTTTGCTCGGCGCGGGTTTAATATCGACAGCCTTGCCGTCGGAGTAACCGATGATGAGAATGTTTCGCGCATTACAATAGTCGCGGACGGCAGTAAATACACGCTTGAACAGATCGAAAAGCAACTTAACAAGCTGATTGACGTTATCAAGGTTAAAACATTGTCGCCTGACAGTATGGTAAGCCGCGAACTTATTCTGATAAAAGTCAACTGCACACCGAAACAGCGCCCCGAGATAATCAGTATCTGTGAATTATCACACGGGAAAATTTCGGATATTTGCGCAAATTCCATAACGATAGAAATTTCGGACAGCGCGCAGAACCTCAACAATTTTGAGGAATTGCTCCGCCCTTATGGAATCAAGGAAGTAGTCCGTACGGGAACGATTGCTCTCCAAAAAGGCGAACAGGCGGTTTCCGTTAAAAGTATTTAGTCAATCCTCGCTGAAAAGCGTCGAATATATTTATCATATAAAGGAGATAATTATTATGGCAAAGATGTATCATTCCGAAGACTGCAATCTGTCAAATCTTGACGGAAAGACCGTTGCTATTATCGGCTACGGCTCACAGGGTCACGCTCACGCGCTCAACCTCAAAGAGAGCGGCGTAAACGTAGTAGTTGGCTTGTATGAAGGCTCCAAGAGCTGGAAGAAAGCGGAAGAAGCGGGTCTTACTGTTATGACGGCTGCCGAAGCTGCGAAGAAGGCTGATGTCATTATGATTCTTACACCCGATGAAAGACAGCAGGGTATTTATGAGAAGGATATTCTCCCCAACCTTACCGCCGGCAAGACTTTGATGTTCGCACACGGCTTTAACATTCACTTTGGTCTTATCGTTCCTCCGGCTGACGTTGACGTTATTATGATTGCGCCCAAGGGTCCGGGACACACCGTTCGTTCCGAGTATCAGAGAGGCAGAGGTGTTCCTTGCCTTATCGCCGTACATCAAGACGCGTCAGGCAGAGCGTTCGATACGGGTCTTGCATACGCGGCAGGTATCGGCGGCGCTCGCGCGGGTGTTCTTGAAACAACATTCAAGTGCGAAACAGAAACCGACCTCTTCGGTGAGCAGGCTGTTCTTTGCGGCGGCGTTACCGCTTTGATGAAGGCTGGTTTTGAAACTTTGGTTGAGGCAGGTTACGATCCTCAGAACGCTTACTTCGAGTGCATTCACGAGATGAAGCTTATCGTTGACCTTATCTATCAGGGCGGTTTCGCAATGATGAGATACTCCATTTCCGATACAGCGGAGTTCGGTGATTACGAGACAGGCAAGCGCCTTATCACCGAGGAAACCAAGAAAGAGATGAAGAAGGTTCTTACCGAGATTCAGGACGGTACATTTGCCGCTAAGTGGATTGCAGAGAACAAGAACGGCAGAGTTCACTTCAACGCTTGCCGCCGTATCGAGTCCGAACACCAGCTTGAAAAAGTCGGCGCAGAGATTCGTAAGCTCTACGATTGGAACAAGTAATTCATAATCGAATAAAACAAGATGCCCCCGATTGACGTCAGGGGCATTATTGTATAATTCAATTTTTACGACAGCTTTAAAGCGTTGATATAATACGGTATTGCTGTTTCAAATTTCACGCCGTACCAATGCGATTTGTCGCCTTGCGTATTTTCAATGCTTTTAACGGTGAATTCAGCTGCGATTTTTGCCGCTTCAAACGCGGAAAAGTCGTTTTCTAATGCGCCGACAAAAGCGGACGCGTAAACATCGCCCGTTCCGTGGCAGCTTCCGGCTATTTTGCGGTGTTGATAGCATTGGCGAACGCCGTTTTCAACGATAAGGACGCCTGTTGTATCAGGAGAATAAGCAACGCCTGTCAGCACTATTGTTTTCGCTCCGTTTTGCAGTAGCTTGTCCGTAAGCTCGTTCGTGTACGATTGGTCGTAGGTTTCTTTGTATTCCGTATCCGTTAGCAACGCGGCTTCGGTAATGTTCGGTAGAATAATATCCGCCGAAAATACAAGCTTTTTCATAGCCTCGACAAACCCGCCGTCAAATCCCGGATACAGTTTTCCGTTATCCGCCATAGCAGAGTCTACAATGAATTTGCCGCCGTCTGTCAGTCGGCTTTTTACAATATCTTTTACATAATCAATTTGTTTTGCGCTTCCCAGATATCCCGTATATACAGCCGAAAACGTGATTTTTTCTTGTTCCCAGCGTTCACGGATTTTGGGCATATCCTCGGTGAGGTCGGTGAAAGTCCAGCCCGAAAATCCTCCCGTGTGATTAGACAAAACCGCGCTCGGTAAAATCGCCGTTTCCAGTCCTGCCGCGCTCAAAATAGGCAACGCAACAGTCAGCGAGCATTGCCCTACGCAAGAAATATCCTGTATCGTCAGAATCCTTTTATACAAACAAATTACCACCCTTCTATACATTACACAATAGTTTTGACTATATTATAGCATAGTTTTTAAAAAAAATCAATTGTGTATTTTTTATTAAATCGTATAGACCGGTGGTATAACTGTCTTAACAGCGTGTTTTGTTGTAGCTGCGGTTTTTCATCATTTCCTGGATTTCTGATATTTCGGGTACGATATATTTTTTCTGAATATCGCGCAGATCAATATCAAGTGCGGTGCATATACGCAGACAAATGACCCATGTTGCAGTATAATTTCCGCGTTCTAGATCGCGAAGATAAACATCGGTTATTCCTGCCAGCTCCGACAGCTCTTCCTGCGTTAGTTTTTTCTGTTTTCGTTTGGTTTTGATAAGTTCTCCGAATTCAGTCTGAATTTTTCTTCCGCCTGTGTTTTTGCTCATAATTGTCCTCCTTTTTACCATAAAACGCGAATGCTTTATTTATCTGTTTTCGGTTGTTGCAACAAAACAGCAAGCCGAAAACAGCGTCCGGCAAGTTTATACAGGTTTCATACAATTACAAGACATACCAAACATCAGACGACATCAATATATCATCTATTACATATTTTAATATAAAATTGTAAATAAATAAAGCACTTATACTTGCTATTTTTAAAAACGAATAAACTTTTTCTTTACAAAATTTTGTTTAATGGGTTGAATTTTCCTACAATATATGGTAAAATATTATTATATCTTGTTATATTGATGCGGAGGTATTATGGATAACTTTATTCAGATAGACATTTTCACCTCGTCCGAGGCTATAGATGGAATTACGGGCGCTCTGACCGACAGGGGCGTTACCGGCTTTATAATACAGGACAGCGCGGATTTTGAGGATTTCCTGGAGGACAAGAACGCGAATTGGGATTACGTTGACGACAGTCTTATGAGACTTAAAACTGTTGAGCCGCATATAACAGTTTACGTTCATGAAAACGCTCAAGGCGCGGAAATGCTTGCGTCGATCCGCGAACTTGTAGACCGTTACGCTCAGAATAACGACGACGGATTTTACGGAAATATCCGAATGGAAATTGCAAACGTCAAGGAAGAGGATTGGGCGAACAACTGGAAACAATACTACAAGCCTTTCAGAGTGGGAAAAAGTCTTATAGTAAAGCCAACCTGGGAGAACGTTGAACCGAAAGACGGAGATAAAATTCTTGAAATAGATCCCGCTTCCACATTCGGAACAGGACAGCACTATACCACCAAAATGGTTATGGAAACGTTGGAAAACGTCATTAAAAGCGGCGACAGAGTGCTTGATCTCGGCTGCGGGAGCGGTATTCTTACAATAGCGTCAATGCTGTTCGGTGCGAGCGAGGCGACAATATGCGATATTTTTGAGAATGCCGTAAAAACTGCCTCGGAGAATATAAGAAACAATCATTTCGATAATTTCAAAGCGTATTGCGGAAACATTATTGATGATAAGGAACTTCGCGATAAAATCGGCGGCGGGTACGACGTAATTTGCGCGAATATAGTGGCGGACGTTATTATTGCAATGAGCCCTTTGTTCAACGAGTTTATGAAAAAGGGCGGACGGCTTATCGTTTCGGGAATTATTGACGAACGCGTTGATGAGGTCTGCGCGGCGCTTTCCGAAAACGGCTGGGAAACCGTTTCGGAAAAGAATGAAGAAGGTTGGAACTGTATCTTGCTAAAACACGATTAACCCTTTTTTGAATATCGCATATACTGTTTCAAGAGGTGAGGTGTATGCGTTTTCTATATGTGTTTTCGATGATGTTCCTTTCGATTTTCGGATTAGTCGTTTTACTGAAGGTGCTTTACAATGCCTTCTTTGACGGCTGTACCCGTAAATTTGAGGTTTATGTCAAAGACTGTGAAAATATTGATGAATTTATTGAAAACGCCCGCAAGTCAGCGTTTATTGAACGTGTGACGGTTATAACAGAGAAAAGCGGAACCGATTTGAAAACGCTTTCCGAAAAATATGACGACGTGCGTTTTGTCAGTGAAACGGAACGGTGAAGTAATTTGTACGAAGCTGATGAAAATGAGAATAAACTGAAATGTCTGACAGCCGATGTGGAGGACGTTGTATTTTTTAATGAGGAAACCGACTATATTGTTCTTGATATGAGCATAGATGATTCTCTGTTCACAGCTGTTGGCAATATGGGCGATGTGCGCGAGGGCGAACGTCTTACAATGTACGGCGACTATATTACCAGCACAAAGTATGGAAAGCAGTTTAAGGTTGAGGCGTTTGAACGTACTCTTCCGCAGGACGTGACCTCAATACGGAAATATCTCGGTTCGGGCGTCATCAAGGGCGTCGGACCGGCGATGGCAAAAAAGATTGTTGACGCATTCGGTGAGAATACGCTTGAAGTACTTGAAAACGATCCGGTTCAGCTGTCTTCCATAAAGGGAATACATGCTGACCGCGCAAAGCAAATTGGAATGGAGTTCCATAACATAACGGGACTGCGCAAGGTTATGACGTTCTTTTCAAAGTATAGTATTCCGCATTATGTTATTTCCGCGGCCTGGAAACTCTATGGCACAGATCTTATTCGTGCCGTTGAGAGCAATCCGTATTGCCTGTGCGAAAAGGGAACGGATCTTAGCTTTAAGGACGCGGAGATAATAGCGCGGGATATGAAATTCCCGACAGACAGCGAAGAGAGAATTTATGCGGGGATTATATGGGCGTTGCGTGAATATGCCAATGACGGAAACTGCTGTGTTCGCGAGAGCGACCTTGCGAATTATGTGACGCAGAATCTGCTTATAAGCGATAAGTTGTATTATTCGGCGCTTCAATATGCCGAAAGCCGCGGTGATATAGTGAATACGGACAAGTATGACACGCGGTATGTTTATCTTTCGGAATATTACGGCGCAGAGTGTTACATAGCCGAAAAAATCTCTGAAATGATAAAACACGGTACAGAATATGCGGACTATTCCTCAGAGATTGCAGGTATCGAACAGGAAAACGGAATAGAATACGATGATATGCAAAAAGAGGCTCTCACCGTGTGTATGAACGAACACGTTTTCATTCTTACGGGAGGCCCCGGTACGGGAAAAACAACGACTCTGAAAGCGCTTATTGCGTTGTTTAAAAGGCGCCATATGAAAATCAAACTAGCCGCGCCGACAGGCAGAGCCGCAAAGCGTATGGCAGATTTGACGGGTGCGTCTGCGCAGACTATTCACAGACTGTTGGAGGTGGATTTTGCGGCAGGCGGTAATTCGTTCAAACGCAATGAGGAAAATCCTCTTGACTGCGACGCGGTGATTATTGATGAGATGTCAATGGTGGATGCCTTGCTGTTTGCTTCGCTACTTAAAGCACTTAAAAGCAGAACGCGGCTTATTATGGTGGGTGATACCGATCAGCTACCGTCAGTCGGTGCAGGAAACGTACTGCATGATCTGTTGAAAAGCGGTAAAGTTCCGTCAGTTGAACTCACCGAGGTGTTCCGACAAGCGGCGGAAAGCCTTATTGTGCTGAACGCACACAGCATAATACACGGCAAGATGCCTGAACTGAATGATAAATCCAAGGACTTTTTCTTTATGTATTCCGCAAACGAATCTGATTCGCTGAGGCTTGCTGTTTCGCTTTGCAAAAAGCGTTTGCCCGATGCGTACGGTTACGACCCGCTGGATGATATACAGGTGCTGTGCCTTTCCAGAATAGGTACTGTCGGTACGGAGAATGTCAACCGTGAACTTCAGGCGGCATTGAATCCACCGTCAAAGGACAAGAGGGAAATGCTGTTATTTGAAAAGACAATTCTCCGTGACGGTGACAAGATAATGCAGACGAAAAACGATTATGACGTTGAGTGGCGGCGCGGTGCGGAAAAATCCCACGGAATATTCAACGGCGATATCGGAAAAATCCTCACTACCGACCGTGTAAACAAACGCTGTGAGTTGGAATTTGACGGAAGAAAAGCAGTTTATGATGGCGATATGCTGAAAAAGATCGAACACGCTTACGCTGTTACCGTACACAAAAGTCAGGGTAGCGAGTACCCCGCCGTTATTTTACTTCTTCCAAATCAGCTGTATAGGCTTTCGTACAGAAATCTGCTTTACACAGCGATAACAAGAGCGAAAAAAACTATGATCGTTATCGGTACGGATACAAAGATCGAGCAAATGGTACATAACGACCGCCGCGCGGAACGCTATTCCTGTCTTGCACCAATGTTGGAGGATCAGTTCGTTGAATGACAAGCTGTCGGTTTATGAATTTAAACGCCGCGCGTTGTCGGTGTTATTTCCTAATGTATGTCCGTTCTGCGGCAGAGTTATAGATGCGCGTGAGTATTTCTGCACCCCGTGCAAAGAAATGCTGCCGCTTATTCGTAAGGAACAAAAGCCGCCGACAAACGTTTCGCGGCTGTATGCGTGCTGTTGGTACAGCGGACTTGCGAGAGCGGCGGTGCATATGCTGAAATTCGGCTGTCTTATTTATCCCGCGGACGCTTTCGGGCTTATGATGAGCGATATGCTTAATGGTGTAAACGCAGACGCGCTTGTTCCCGTGCCGAGCGGTATTTTAAGCGTGGAAAAGCGCGGGTTTTCACCTGCAAAGGTGATAGCGGAGCGCATTTCAATGCGGCTTGGTATTCCGCTTGAAAACGCGCTTGACGCCGATATAGACAAAGTGGAGCAAAAAACTCTTTCGCGAAAAGGCCGTGAGCAAAACGCGCGGAAGTGTTTTCATCTGTCAAAGTACGCCGATGTGCAGGGCAAACGTGTGTTGCTTATTGATGACGTTACCACAACGGGGAGTACTTTATCCGCGCTTGCCGGAATACTGCTTGACGCGGGCGCAATTGAAGTCGCGGCGGCGGTTTTCGCGAAAGTGCCGAGTATCGCAGATAAATCCGAAAAACGTATTGTTTACAGAAAAATGCAATAATTATAAGAGCGGTTTTCCGCTCTTTGTTTTATGCAAAAATTAAAATTTGCCCTTGTTTTTTTTTAGCGATTATGATATAATAATAAAGTATGGGTAAATTAGTATGATGAGGATAATGTATGACTACAAAAATAAGCGTTGAAGAAATGGAGTTACAGCGCGATTTTATAAAAAAAGTCGCAGAAATAAATTCAACTCGTGAGCCGCCCGTTGCGCACGTTCACACATTCGGCTGTCAGCAGAACGTTTCGGACGGCGAGAAAATAAAGGGTATGCTTTCCGAAATGGGTTACGGATTTTCCGATAAACCCGACGGTGCGGATTTGGTTATATTCAACACCTGCGCTGTCCGTGAGAACGCGGAAGACCGCGTTTTTGGAAACCTCGGAGCGTTAAAGCACGAAAAACGCCGCAATCCGAATATGATTATCGGCGTGTGCGGGTGTATGGTTCAGCAAGCGCATATAGTGGAGAAAATCAAGCGTAGTTTTCCGCACGTTGACTTGGTTTTCGGAACGAACGCTTTGCACACCCTGCCGCAGTTGATTTACGAACAGTTGACCGTGCGGAAACGAAAATTCTATACACCCGAGGGCGACGGCGTTATCGCGGAGGGTATTCCCGTGTGCCGAGAGAACGCGCTTAAAGTCAGCGTGCCGATAATGTACGGGTGCAACAACTTTTGCAGTTACTGTATTGTACCGTATGTTCGCGGCAGAGAGCGTTCGCGCGAGCTTGCGGACATAGTGTCGGAAGTGAAAACGGCTGTCGCGACCGGCGCGAAAGAAATTCTTCTTTTGGGACAGAACGTAAATTCTTACGGCAAGGAACTCGGAACGTCGTTTTCGGAGCTTTTGCGGCAGATAAACGCGCTTGACGGCGAGTTTAAGATATGCTACATGTCAAGCCACCCGAAAGATTTCACGAAAGAACTTATCGACACAATAGCTGAATGCGAAAAGGTAACGCGGCATTTTCATCTGCCTGTGCAGAGCGGTAGCGACCGTATTCTGAAACTGATGAATCGTCATTACGGACGGGAAGACTATTTCGGAATTGTTGATTATATCCGCGAGAAAGTTCCAAGCGCGGCAATTACTTCGGATATTATCGTGGGTTTTCCCGGTGAAACTTACGAGGATTTCAAAGAAACCGTTTCGCTTGTTGAGCGGGTAAAATTTGATTCGTTGTATACGTTCATTTACAGTCCGCGCAAAGGCACGAAAGCGGCAGAGATGCCCGACCCGATTTCGGCGGAGGAAAAGGGAAAGTGGTTTCGCGAGCTTTTGGACGTTCAGGAGAAAATGGGCGAAAACGCTTATAACCGATATATCGGACAGACGTTCCGCGTGTTGTGCGAAGGCGAGGGAAGAACCGACAGCAAACTGTTTACAGGCAAAACACCGCAGGATGTTATTGTGGATTTCGCGGGCGACAATTCGCTTGTCGGGAAATTTGTAAATGTTAAAATAACCGAGGCGTACAATTGGGCGCTTCTGGGTGAAGTTACAGAATAATTATTTTGGAGGATAATGTTATGACAGTTATTGAAGCAGCGAGAATGTTGGGCGCGGTAGTACAGTCGGACGACCGCTACAAGGAATACGTTAAGTGCAAGGATGCTAACGATAAGGACGAAACTTTGCAGAACCTTATCGGAGAGTTCAATCTTGTACGTCAGAACCTGGCGATGGAATCGGACAAGCCCGAGGGTGAAAAGAACGACGAAAAAGTAAAAGAGCTTACCGTTAAAATGCACAAAGCATACGATGACGTTATGAGCAACGAGAATATGGCGGCTTTCACAATGGCAAAGCAGGGAATGGACAAGCTGATGAGCGAGATAAACACGATACTCACTTATTCTGTTGAGGGTGCTGACCCGAAAACCTGTCCGTCCGAACCGCCCGCAGCGGAGTGTTCGGGAAACTGCGCTTCCTGTGGAGGCTGCGGCTGATTTCTTTAGTATAGTAACTTTTTATAAGGCGGTGAGTTAATGGCGGAAACGGAAAAAGGGGAAAAGGTATCCCCGATGTTGCAGCAGTATCTTGATATAAAAAAGCAGTACGGCGAATATATTTTGTTTTTCCGTTTGGGAGATTTCTACGAGATGTTTTTTGACGACGCGATTACCGTGTCGAGGGAGTTGGAGCTTGCTTTGACTTCCCGTGCGGGTTCGCCTATGTGCGGCGTGCCGTTTCACAGCTCGGAAATCTATATCAAAAAGCTGATTGACAAGGGCTTTAAAGTCGCAATCTGCGAACAGCTCACCGACCCGAAACTCGCGAAAGGACTTGTTGAACGCGGCGTAATTCGGCTTGTAACGGCAGGCACGGTGACGGAATCGTCAATGCTTACCGAGGACAGCAACAATTATATCGCGTCTGTTTGCGCCGAAAACGGCGCAATCGGAATTTCTTTTGCCGATATTTCAACGGGTGAAGTCCACGTTTTTGAGAAAACGGGAAAAAACAGCGAACAGGATACGATATCGGAGCTTTCACGTTTTGCCCCCGTTGAATTGTTGATAAACAACGGTTTTCTTGATTTAAAGGAAGTTCATGCTTTTGTGAAAGACCGTCTGAACGGCTGCTCCGTTGAAATGAGAGATGACGCGGATTTTGACAATTCCGATCTTTCTGTTATCACATCGCAGTTTGAAGACGGCGCGACAGTCGGAACGCTGGGAATAACAACGCTTACGTTGGTGCAGAAATCCTTGTGCGCTTTGTTTCGTTATGTTTGCGACGCGCAGAAAGCGTCTGTAAAACGTTTCGTTACGCTTTCCGTACACAGCGGAACGGAGTATATGGGTTTATCGCTCACAGCACGCAGAAATCTGGAACTTTGCGAAACAATGCGAACGAAAGAAAAGCGCGGTTCATTGCTTTGGGTGTTGGATAAAACGGTTACGGCAATGGGTAGACGAAAACTCCGCGCCTGGACGGAACGACCGCTTACTTCGCACACAAAAATACTTGCGCGCCTTGACTCGGTTGACGAGCTTGTGAAAAATCCGTCGCTGCTTTCCGATATACGGGACGCACTCAAAGGCGTTTACGACCTTGAACGTCTGATGTCGCGCGTTATGTATCGTTCCGCGACACCAAGGGATATTTACGCTCTCGGACAGACTTTTTCAAAACTGCCTTACCTGAAACAGACCCTTTCGGACCTTGAATCAAAGCTTCTGTGTGAGCTTAACAATAGTATCTGTGAGCTTTCAGATGTTGCGCAATTGGTTGAGAACGCTATTGTTGACGACCCGCCACAGACTTTGAAAGACGGCGGAGTTATCAAGGCGGGTTTTAACGAGGAAATCGACCGTTTACGCGAAATTACGGGCGGCGGAAAGGATATTTTACAGCAGATTGAACAGCGCGAGCGCGACGCGACGGGAATACGCACTTTAAAAGTGGGATATAATCGCGTTTTCGGTTACTACATAGAAGTATCGAAGAGCTTTATCGACCAGGTTCCACCGCATTATATCCGCAAACAAACGCTCACCAACGGGGAACGTTATATTACCGAGGAACTGAAAAAAGTCGAGGGAGAAATACTCGGCGCAAACGACCGTATTCTCGGACTTGAACAAGCTGTGTTCAATGAAGTGCGCGATTTTATTGCGACACGTCTTGGAGATGTTCAGGAAACGGCTGTCGCGGTATCCGAACTTGACGCGCTGTGTTCCTTTGCGCAAGTGTCGCTTGAAAACGGTTATGTAAGACCGGAAATAACGCTTGATTCTGTTGTTGATATACGCGACGGCAGACACCCCGTTATTGAAAAAATGATGTCCGACCATACTTTCACGCCGAATGACGTATTGCTTGACGACAGGGAAAACAAACTGCTGATTATTACGGGACCGAATATGTCGGGTAAATCAACGTTTATGCGGCAAACGGCGATAATCGTGCTTATGGCACAGATGGGTTGCTTTGTACCCGCGAAGTACGCAAAAATCGGAGTTGTGGATCAGATTTTCACGCGTGTGGGTGCATCCGATGATTTGACTGCGGGACAGTCCACATTTATGGTGGAAATGAACGAGGTTGCCGAGATAATAAAAAACGCGACAAAAAACAGCCTTGTTATTCTTGATGAAATCGGGCGCGGCACTTCAACATTTGACGGAATTTCGATTGCGAAATCCGTTGCCGAACATATCTGCAAGAAAATCGGGTGCAAAACGCTTTTTGCCACTCATTACCACGAGCTTATCACAATGGAAAACGAAATGCAGGGCGTTCGGAATTTCAGCGTCGCGGTATCACGTCGCGGCGACGATATCAAGTTCTTGCATAAAATAATCGAGGGCGGCACGGACGACAGTTACGGTATTGAAGTTGCAAAACTTGCGGGAATACCGAATAGCGTAATTAAACGCGCGAAAGAGGAATTGAAAGACCTTGAAGTGGACGGGAAAGTTCGATTGGCTCAGGCGATAGAAAACAGCCGTGACAATCAATTCAGTTTCGCGGCGGTAAACGAGCAGAATGTTATCGCAAGATTGCGGGCATTGGATATAAATACCGTAAGTCCGATGGACGCGCTTATGCTTCTGAAAGATTTGAAAGAGGCGCTTGAAAGTTGAGGCAACACCGCACAAAGAACGCCTTACGGCTTTGTCGTCAGTTGCCCTCTGTTGTGCGGCGTCCTTGCCGCACTTTTGGGGCAACAACGCAAACATCGTGTTTGCGCATCTTGCTTGCATATTTTTCGCCATAGCGTTTT
>JALEQE010000171.1 GCA_022766825.1 Oscillospiraceae bacterium
CCTCGCAAACAAGGAAATGAAAATATAATGAAAAAAATACTCACAGTTGCTATTGTAGCGGCGTTGACGCTTTTATTGACAACGCTTTCCGTTTTCGCAGAAAGCGCCGGATTTGCCGCCGAAAGCGAAACAATTACTTCAGCGAAGACACCTTATGACAAGAAATATGTCAGTATTGACTGGAACACCTCCGCTGGTGAAGACGTCGGTGTACCTGTCGCGTACAAAGAGTTTCTGTTGCTTCCAACAATCAACAAGGTAAACAAACTGTCCGAAAAAGACGGTTCAATTGTGGGAACAGCAGAACTTAACGAAAAAGTATCAGAAAACTGCAAAGGAACAATCATCGGGAACACGCTTTTGCAACCGACACGAACATCAATATACGCTGTCAATCTTGATGATATGAGCGTCGTTTGTACCAAAAAATTCGGCGAAATAATAACCGATACGGCGGTTATCGACAATTTAGTTTACTTCGGTTACAAAGACAGCGAAAAATTCAAATTCTGCTGTGCAGATTTTGAAAACAACCTTGAACCTGTATGGGAATACACTTCCGACAAAACCGTTACTTCACCCGCACGGATAAACGATAAAATTCTTTTCGGAACTGGCGAAAATCTTATAGTGCGCACAGAAAATGGTTTTGTGGAAAATCCCATGGGTGCGGAAATTACTCACGTGTTCGCGGGAAAATATGCTGTGTTTATGAGCTGTTCCAACAGCGAACTGAGAAAAATTCGCCTTGACGAAAACGGAAAAACGGAAGATGATTCGCAAAGCGTTTGCAAATTAGACGGCGAATTAACACAGCCTACGGGTGTTGATAATCATATTTATGTCGGTTCAACGGAAGGTTTCTTTATAGTTGACGGACTGAATATGGAAATTATGAAAAAATTCCACGAACTAAAAAATTCGTCCGCGCCCGTTGTTACAATAGGAAGCGGTGTTCGCGCGTACACTGCGGCACCACATTCTGACAAGGACGGCGACCGCTGGTATCTGTACAGCATTCTTGACACGGACGAGGAACAATCCGCCGCCGAACTTGCAAAAATAATCGACTTCACGGACGGTAAATCGGCGGTTTCCGCAAGCGGAAAAATGTATTTCCGTGACGCGAAAGGACAAGTCTGGGCGGTTTCCGAAACCAAACCAAACGTATTTATTATTGTGCTGAAAATAGTACTGATTATTGCAATTATAGCAATGATATTGATTATTTTAAGAGCGTGGGCAAAAAAGCGGCAGGAAAAAAAGCCGCCTCAATATTGAATAAACAGGCGAAAGCCGTAATAACAGGAGGTTTTTATGGAAGTATTTTTGAAAAACGACAATTGTTCTGCGAAAATTATCTCTAAGGGAGCGGAACTCAAATCACTTACCGTCGGAGGACGTGAACTTATGTGGCGAGCAGATCCCGCATTCTGGGGAAAAACATCTCCCCTGCTTTTCCCTATGATTGGAACGCTGAAAGACGGCAAAACTCTGATAAACGAAAAAGAATACAAAATTACAAAGCACGGTTTTGCGCGCGACCTTGAACTAACACCCGAAACCATCAACGGAACATCCGCTATGTTCTCTCTGGAACAAAACGACTACACCAAAGCGATGTATCCGTTCGATTTCAGATTTACTGTTCATTATACGTTAAAAGCAGACGGTATTACCATAACATACCGTGTAAAAAACAATTCAGAAGAGCCTATGCCATTCTGTGTCGGGGCGCACCCCGCGTTTGCCTGCGACGGTGATTTCAACAACTACCGTTTAGAGTTTCCGAAAAACGAAACCGCGGCTGTTCCGAATTACAATCTTGAAACGGGACTGCACGAGGAAAACAACCGTCGCGAACTACTCAAAGACGGTAATTCTATACAACTGAACCACGAAATGTTCTATAAGGACGTTTGCTATTTCGACAAGATCATTTCACGCTCGGTTACGCTGAAAAACAACGATAACAAAGGCGTTCGCGTTGACTTCCCCGACTTTACTAGCCTTGGTGTTTGGCAAGCAAAAGACGCGCCGTTTCTTTGTATCGAACCGTGGTGCGGCTCTGCAGACTTTGACGACTGCACGGGAGTTTTCGCCGAAAAGCGTGGCATCGTAATTCTTCAACACGATGAGGAAAAAGCGTTTACCTATTCTATTTCAGCTATCGGTTAATATCGGAAGAGCGAATTTGATGACAACCTGATATCTATTCACATAAAAAATCCTCCTCGGAAAATCGAGGAGGATTTATGTTTACATCGAATACGGTAAAATTGTCAATTCATCATAATCATTGGAAAGTCTGAAACCGTTTTCGGGCAAATCGCAGTTCGGTTCGCGGAGTATCTTTTCCGCTTCGCTGAATGGACACGCGAATACAATCTTATGTCTGAACAGCGACAGGAAACCTGTTGCCGCCTGTGCCGCGCTTCCTGAAATGAACAGGAAATGCGTTCCCAGACGAGGACCTTTAACCAGAACATTCTTCAAAACGCCTATCATATCATCGGCGTGCATTGACGCAACAAGCAGATCACCACCAAGTACAATTTCAAATACGTTGGGGCGTTCGTTCTTGTCAATCATATCAGAAAGTTCTTTTATGCGGCTTTCCGCTTTTGAGCCCTCATATATGGTTATGTTTTCAAGCTCATTGCAATTCTCAAGTTCAGTGTAAACGGGATTACTTCTGCAGGCAAGGATTTCTGCCTTCATTCCCTGCTCTTCAAGCGAACGAAGCGCCGCTCTTACCATCAATGCCGCGTTGTTTTTCTCGCGGGCGGGAGCAATTGCAAGAATATTCTCGCCAAAATCGTCATACAAGCGAACAGGATATTCGCCCATAAATCTACAAGGTTCGCCTAGGAATAACAGACACTCATCGTCAGCGCGATTTTCTATCTGCTCCTCACGGTATTCGCGCCGATCATCAAACCTTTTCGGCGTTTTTCTGTCGGCAATAAACGAGTGCTTGTCAAGATACTCTTCGGTTTTTTCGGAATACTCCGTAACCTCTGTGTAGTTGCTGTCGTTCTTTACATTTTCTCCGATAATACGAACAAGCGTTAATCCGTTTGTGCTGTTCTCGTCCGCAGTAAATGCACAGCCTGCCGGTATTTTCTTAAGCGATTCTATCTCATTATCGTATAGCTTTATTCCACTGAACAACTTGTGCGCTGCAAGATCCTTTCCGGAAACGACAACCGCACTGTGAACAACACAGCCTTCCAGGCAGGACGGACGATTTCCGTCCACAGAAAACTCGCTTCCGATCAGTAAGAAATGTATACCGTAATTCACACAATTCTTAAACAATTTTGTAAGCTTACCATTATAATTTCTTCCAAAATATTTTGATTTTTCGCTTATATTCTCGGAAAATCTCGGGAACGAATTAACAGCCACCACAATAATAGGCATATAAACATCTGACGGAATATCGTCAACACCCGACCATCCGTTTTCATCAAACATCCCTATACGATGTTCCATTTCGGTGTCGATAACGTCAACAAAATCAAGCGAGGTTTCCGCTCCCTTGTCAGATACAAGGTATTTAATATGCGGGCCGGGATTCTCGGCATATTTCATAAACTCACCGTTTCCGCAGTCAAACATCCACAATTCCACGTCGTCAGGGTGAGTGTCTGCCATTATGTGAGCAATAATACGCTCGGTAAGAGTTTTGCGGTCATCGCCACGCTTTCCGCAGATATAAGTAATATTGCCGTCAATATTAAGCTTGACAGGGTTTCCGTCAACAGTTATACCTATCGAAATTTCAGGAAGCTGTCGTCTGCCTTTTGCAGTAGCAACCGTTTCGTTTGAAGGAACTTGCTCAACGGGGATTTCCTTTTCGGAAGAATGATTGTCAATACGATTATCCTCAACAGATACACGCTCGTTTATCGAGTCTGTTGGTTGCTCCGAAACAGCAGTCGCAGTTGACGCCTTAAAATCAAGCGATGATTCGACATGTGTTATTTTATCAGTTGCCGCGATAGGCTCTTCGGAAACTGTGTCGGATTTCTTTGAGGAGTTATCCGTCTTTCTGTTATCAACAAACGCCCCAAGTTTCCTCTTACCCGCTCCGAACACTTCCTTGATAGGATTATGGGATTTCTCCGCAACAGCAACGTGTTCCGGAGCTTTCGCGGGACGATGATCGGTAATTCTGTACGTCATATCGGGATCAAGCTTCTGAGCTGCTATACGCTCCGACTGAGATGCGTCAGGCGAGGATTCCTGTACTTTCGGCTTGAGTTTATCCGTTATTCTGTATGTCATATCGGTTTCAAGCTCACGAACAGGTTCGCGCTCAGGTTGTGGTGCTACAGGTGCGGGTTCGGGCGCTTTCGCCTTTAACTTATCCGTTATTCTGTACGTCATATCGGGTTCAAGCTCACGAACGGGTTCGCGCTCAGGCTGAGGTGCAACAGCTGCGGGTTCGGGCGCTTTCGCCTTTAACTTATCTG
>JALEQE010000060.1 GCA_022766825.1 Oscillospiraceae bacterium
ATTTTATTGTAATGATAGACGATTTGTCTTTTGCCGAAAATGATGACCGTTTTGGTATCTTGAAAGCGGTTCTCGAAGGTTCACTTTCCGCAAAACCCGATAACATTCTAATATATGCCACTACAAACCGCCGCAAGATAATCCGTGAAACGGCTGCCGACCGTGAGATTTCGGGAGCGGACGCGATTGACGAGAGTATGTCGCTTTCGGATAGGTTCGGATTGTTTGTAACGTTTATGAAACCCGATAAGCAGGGCTATCTTGATATAGTTCAAAAGTTAGCTGATGACAAGAAACTTGATGTTCCGGAGGAAAAACTGTTTGCGGCGGCAGAGCGTTTCGCGCTGAAACGTGGAGGACGTTCTCCGAGAACTGCAAGACAGTTTGTGGATTGGCTTGACGGAAGAATAGCATTGGGACTCGATTATTGATGAATTTCGTATCATTCGGAGAATAACTATGAAAAAAACAATTAAGTCGTTTTTGTGTTTGGCTTTGAGTGGCGTATTTTTGCTTTCAGGCTGTGAAAAGAAAGTAAATTCCGATTTGTCGGTAATTTCGGTTTCAAACGTGCCGGAAACGACTTCCGTAACGGCGTTTCCTGCTTTGTCGTGCGGGGTGCGGATTGAAAAAGCTCCAGATAAAATAGTAAGTTTGTCACCGGCGGTTACAGAAATTATCTGCGAATTGGGATTTAAAGATAAATTAGTGGGAATAAGTGATTACTGCGATTTTCCGTCCGGGTTAAACGCTGAAAAAGTAGGTAGCACCGAAAACCCCAATATAGACGCAATTGTAAAGCTGAAACCCGATATTGTCTTTACTTTGTCCGAGCTTTCGGAACGTGAGGCGTATACGCTGGGTCAATCAAGTATTACCGTTCTCACAGCTGAACCACCGAAAAATATGGAGGGCTATTCAGCGTTGTATCGTGAAATATCGACGATGTTTTATGGCAGGGAAAGCGTTGAGGGTGAAAAAGGTACTGAAAAATCCGTTCAGATTGGTTCAGATGCGCGTCTTGCTCTCGAAAATGCCGCTACGAATGTCAAGCTAGACAGCTTTGTTTATGTTACAGAGAAATTTACCATAGCAGGAACAGATACGTTTGAAAGCGCGGTATTAAGTCTTTCGGGAACAAATATCTGCGGTGAAAAAGGGTATGTTTCGGCAGATAAGCTGAAATCCGCGCCTAAATTCATTATTGCGGACAATACGCTTTCCAATGACGAACTCGCAAAAGACGAAACATTGAACGAGTTTATTAACGGCGGAGCGGAGGTGCGTTTTGTAAACGCAGCCGCGTTTGAACGTCCTACCGCCCGTACCGCTGATGTTTTCAAAGAACTTTCAAGCAATAATGCAACTGTTTCAGATAATAAATCGTCACAATAATTACATTGGGGTAATGATATAGCCGTTTTCCCGCCAATTATCTATAACATCACCGAGAATTTCGGTATTGGTTTTTGACACTGCGTGTAGTAAATAAACCGCTCCGGGGTGGACTTTTGACGTGATTTTTTCAAAAGCCGCTGCAGGTTCTGGCTGTTTGTTAACGTCCCAATCGTAGTAGGCAAAACTCCACAAAACAGTCGTGTAGCCAAGCTCTTTCGCACATTTCAGAACGCGTTCGGAAAACTCACCCTTTGGGGGACGCATAACGTACATATCATACCCGAATTGTTGCTTTACATAATTGTGTGTGTCGGAAAGCTCTCGGCGCAAATCCTCGTCGGAACATTCAGGAAGTGACGGGTGAGACCAGGTGTGATTTCCCACGGTATGCCCCTCGTTAATCATACGCCTGATAAGTTCGGGATTTGCTTTTGCGTAATCGTATGTTACGAAAAACACCGCCCGTGCGTTCTTTTTTTTGAGAATGTCAAGTATTTTTTTTGTGTAACCGTTTTCATATCCTTCGTCGAACGTCAGCCAAAGCCGTTTTTGTTCTGTGCTTCCGACAAACAAACCACCCATATCGGAGTATTTTGATTCGGCGTTTACAGCGTCTGTCGGTCTGCCGTAAGAATCTGTCGCGGCACCCAATCCCCACGCAATTTTTGTGTTGTCGTATCCGCTTAAATCCGCGGCAAATGCAGGGCATGAAATAGTCGCAGAAACAAGCACGGGAACGATTTTTCTGAATAATTTCATAATAATCACTCTTCTTTTCTTTTTTTATAGTTTCTGATTTTTTCCTTGAAAAAATACAGTAAATTATTTGAAATAGAATTGGAGTATTTTGTACAAAACTGTTTAAAATTTTTGTGAGTTTCACCTAATTGAGAAATGATAAATATACTTGAATAATGTGTAAAAATGTGCTAAAATATTTATAGCGGTTTAAAATAGTTTTGCGTTTTAAATCGTCAGTGTAAAAAAGGAGCCGTTTTTATGGCAAAAAAATTTAAGGAGCTTGTCGAAATTCTCGGTGGACACCGTGTTTTCATTCAGACTCATAATTTCCCCGATCAGGACGCAGTTGCAAGCGCGTTTGGACTTCAGGTCCTGTTAAGGCATTTCGGGATTGATACGACAATTTGTCATCATGGCGTTGTGGAACGGGCAGTAACCGCTAATCTCGTTGCCGATTTGGGTGTTGAAATGCTTATTGATGAAACCGACAACGACCATACGGCAATGACGAAAGACGATTACATAATAATTGTCGATTCACAAAAGGGAAGCGGGAATATCGATGATCTGATTGGTGAAGAGGTTGCTTGCGTTGATCATCACCCGACGTTTGTTACGGTTGACGATTACAAATATATGGATGTCCGTATTGTCGGAAGTTGTTCTTCTATAATTGCGGATTATTATCGTGAATGTGATGTTGATATGCCTGAATCTGTCGCTACCGCGTTGTTGTACGGTTTAAAATGTGATACGAAAAACTTCACACGTGGCGTAACAGATTTTGATGTGGAAATTTTCAGCTATTTGTTTCCGAAAAGTAATCAACAACAAATCCGTAAATATCAGGCGGCTGAAATCGAATACAGTGAGTTGAATGCTCTTTCTGACAGTTTGCGCAACATTGAAATATACAATGAAGTCGGATTTGCTTTTCTGGATTTTCCGTGTAAAGAGGGATTTATCGCAACCGTTTCCGACTTTATTCTCGAAATTGACCTCGTTAAATTTGTTGTGGTATATACAAGACGACCGAACGGTTTCAAATTCTCTGTTCGTTCGGAGGTTGACGAGCTTGACGCTGGACAAATTATTTCAGAGGCACTGAAAAATGTCGGTTCGGGCGGCGGACATAAATCAATGGCGGGCGGATTTGCTGATGAGGAAAAAATTCTGGCGATGAATATTGATTTCAATAAAGTAATTCAGAATTTGTTCCTGAATGTTATCAATAAAGTTCCGCCTCACGGTTTAACAATAAATTGAAGAATTTTTGTCGGCTTTTTCCGTTACTTGCGGGGAAAGCCGCTTTTTACTTCGGTTGAATTTTTGGGAAACTTAAGAGGTTTTATATTGACAATCATGCACAAAAGTGTTATAATTATAATGTATATTTGTATGAAGAGGTGTTTTTTGTGACAATTTTTTACAGCTTTGAGGGTAAAATATATATTAACATTACAAACGGTTGCCCTTGCGATTGTGTATTCTGCATACGCAAAAACGGCGACAGTATTGAGGACAACGACAGCCTTTGGTTGGAACATGACCCATCGTTCGAGGAAATCTGCGATGCGTTTGATAAATTTGATAAGTCGGGAATCACGGAAATGGTATTCTGCGGTTACGGTGAACCCACTGTCCGTGCGGATATGCTGATCAAAACAGCCGAGTATATCAAAGAAAATTCCGATGTGAAACTTCGCGTTAATACTAACGGATTAGTAAGACTTATTCATAAGGATTTTGACGTAACACGTTTCAAGGGATTGATTGACAGCTTTTCCATCAGTCTTAACGCTCCGAACGCTGAACGCTATAACGAGATTACTCGTCCGAGTTTCGGAGAACAAGCATTTTATGAAATGCTGAAATTCGCGCAGGACGTTAAAAAAATGGGAATTAAAACTGCCTTTACGGTGGTTGATGTTATTAAACCGGAAGAAATTGAGGAATGTCAAAAGATCGCCGACAAATTAGACATACCACTTCGCGTGCGTGCTTATGTGACAGACAACGAAAGCTACACATAATGAGAATACTTGGAATAGACCCCGGTTACGCGATAATTGGTTGGGGTGTGCTGGATTTTGATAACGTTCATTTCAGCGTTGTGAAGTATGGGGCGATTACTACTTCTCCCGATACAACTTTTGATAAAAGACTTGATGAAATTTATGGAGATATGAATATCGTCATTGATAAATTTAGACCCGATTGTATGAGCGTTGAAAAGCTGTATTTTAATTCCAATATAACAACGGGAATTGATGTTGCGCAGGCAAGGGGGGTAATAATTCTGTCGGCAGTTCAGCATAATGTGAAAATTTATGAATATACGCCACTGCAAGTAAAGGTTGCGGTTACGGGATATGGACGTGCTGAAAAACATCAGGTTCAGGAAATGACAAGGAATATTCTCGGATTAAAAAGTATTCCAAAACCTGATGATACAGCGGATGCGCTTGCATTGGCGATTACTCACGGACACACGGGTGGTTCGAGATTATCGGAGATAATGCGCGGTAACGAGTTGACGCAGCTTAATAAAAAAAGGTGAAATATATGATATATAGTTTAAAAGGAGAATTAACGCATTGGGAGCAGGGACTTGCGGTTGTGGAATGTGGCGGAGTAGGTTATGCGTGCCGCACCACAATGAATACTTTGGCGAAAATACGTGATTTGGATGAGGTAAAACTATATACATACCTGCACGTAACCGAAAATTCGCTTGACCTTTTTGGATTTGCGGATAACGCGGAGTTGGCGAGTTTTAAGCAGTTGATTTCCGTTTCGGGAGTTGGACCGAAGGCGGCTCTTTCGATATTAAGCGATATTACGCCGTCAAAACTTGCTTTGTGTATTGCATCGGGCGACAGTAAAACGCTTACAAAATCTCCCGGAATTGGTACAAAAATTGCGCAGAGAATTGTATTAGAGCTTAAAGACAAAGTCGCTAAAGAACAGAAAATCAACTCTGTAGATTTGCAAAGTACAATTATGCCTGTCGGAAATAACATTTCAGAGGCTCTGACAGCTTTACAGACATTGGGATTTAATCCCGCTCAATGCGCTTCTGCACTTTCGGGTGCCGACCCAGACAGCTCCGTTGAAGATCTCATAAAGTTCGGGCTGAAGAATCTGGCATAGTATACATATAAGGAGGTTCTCCTTGGAAAAAAATAACAAAAATCAGAATAAAAATTTGAATTTGCTTGTAATGTTCATAGTCGGAGTTTTTTCAGGCGTGATTTTATCATTATTTCTTTTGCCTGATGATGCACCGTTTCTTTTTGAAATAGGCGGCATTTTTGCGGGAGCGGCATTTTTGGCTCTTTTGGTTTTTGTACTGGCTAATTTTGTTGTTCCTCATCGTTCAAAACGGAAAGCTGCAGTTCGTGCTTTGGGAAAAGACGGGATAAAGTTGGTTCGTCATGATGAAGTTGCAAAAATGGCATATAAGGGTATTTTATCGCTTATTGACGGCAAACTTGCTCAAGCGGAGGAGTATTTACAGCAGGCTTTATCTCATGCGGATGTTCGTCAGAATCAGATGTTTTGCAT
>JALEQE010000175.1 GCA_022766825.1 Oscillospiraceae bacterium
AGGCGCAAGCATATCGTGAACTTCGTCTGTCGCGAAACGTCCGCGTTCCAGTCTGCTACGCAAAGCCTCATAACTAAACACTCCGCGGCGGGTATCCTCGATACACTGCGGTGTGCCACCCATAATTATTCCGAGGTGTGAGGCTTTTCCCTGCATACAATCATTATACATCATAAGGATTTTTTCGTAATTGTACTGTCTTGTGGTGGAGTTGGGAATTTTCATAATGTTTACCAATTCGTCAATCATCACGACAAGTCCCTTATACCCCGCGCTTACAAGGAAAGCGCACATCAGCTTGATATAATCATACCAGTTGTCATCGGAAATAATCACGTTCACACCGAGGTCGCTTTTCGCCTCGCTTTTGGTCGCGTATTCTCCACGCAACCAACGAACCGCTTTCGCGGCTTTTGCGTCGTCGCCGTCACGAAAAGCGCGGTAATACGCCGAAATTACCGCCGCAAAATCAAATCCGTGAACCATATCGTTAAGTCCGTTGATTTTCGAGTAAATACGCTTTTCAACCTCGGTATCGAAAAAAGCGTTATCGGGTGTCATTCCGCCGTCAATAACTTCCGCGCGAACGCCGTCAATCCACTTTTCGAGAATAAGCGACAGAGCGCCACCATCGGGTTTTGCCTTAACGGAAAGCGACATCATAAGTTCACGATAAGTGGCAAGTCCCTGCCCTTTCGTACCCATAAGCCGCCGTTCGGGCGACAAATCCGCGTCCGCCGCCGCAAAACCTCTGTCCATAACGTGTTGGCGCATCATTTGCAGCAAAAAGCTCTTACCGCTGCCGTATTTTCCCACAATAAAGCGAAAAAAAGCGCCGCCGTCCTCGGCAATAGCTACATCGTGCAAAAGCGCGTTTATTTCGTTCGTGCGCCCGACTGCGATATATCCCAGTCCCGTGCGAGGCACAACACCGCCTTTCAGCGCGTTGATAAGTCCCTGCGCTATTCGTTTAGGTATCTGCATAGTAATCTTCCTTTGTATTATTCATACCTTTTATTATATAGAGAAAATCAAGAGCGATAGCTAAGTTAGCTGTGACTTGCTACGATATACAATACAATGATCGCCGCCAGTGATATTCCCATAATAATCCAGTTGCGGGTAATAGCTCGCTCTAACTTCTTATTGTTTTTATTATTGTCGAAACGCTTTGCCATAATTTCCTCCATAAATCAATATGTTATATAACTGCTCGGCGCAGACGGAGCGACAAACGGAGTATCAATCGAATGATCACGCATTATCTCCGAATCGCTCTTCAGAAAATAATCATATCGCAATGACTGCGAGCCATCCGACATAACAGGATCGTCCCACGTCACATCAACGTGATACCATTGCCCGTCCAGCTTTACCATATTCCACATATGATCGCCGCTTTTTACAGACCCGGCAATGCAAACACATTCAAATCCCATTGATTGTGCAAAGTACATAAACGCCTTTGAATACCCTTCGCAAAGCGCTTTTCCGTAAATTACAGGACCGTCCGCCTCGCTTTCGTAAAGCGCGTCAGTATTGGTGTATACTGTATTGTTGACAAGCCAGTCGTGAATGTATTTCAGCTTTTCATAATCACTCAACTGAGCATTGGCATTTGTGAGAATCGTTTGTACTATAACATCAAAGTCAGACCAGAAAATCTGATTAGGATCTCTGCCGTAATTTATCATAATCTTGTTCATTTTATCCTGCGTTTCTGACGGAGTATAATTGTATGTAAACCCACTGCCCAGTTCAAGAAACTGCGGATTGTCATAATCAAATGCCCAGAACACGGTATAAATATCGTCCGCCGTAATTTTCAGATCGGAAACATCACATTCTGTCGCAACAGATCCGGCACAAGCAAACAGCCTTTGATATATCATCTGCTGATTTACGGATATATGATTGTACGCCCATTTTTTTGTGTAATCGTTCAGAATTGAATTTACCGGATCAGGTTCGGTGACAATTTCAGGCTCACTTTCCGCTGTCGATGTTGATTCGGATATGTTTGCCGATTGCATTGACGACACATCTTCTACAGGCTCAACAGACTGCGGAATACTTTCCCATGAAATCACATCAGACGAATCATCAGATGACGAAACCGCGGATTGCGGCTGTATAATCTGCGAAATATCGGGAGTTATATACGATATGCCGCTGTGTGTATCGGAATATGACGAGTCCGATGGCGAAACAAGCGAAACGGGATTTTTTATCTTCTGAACCGCGCAGCCGCATAACAGCACCGCAATAAAAGCCGACAACAATATCGTCCCCGAAATTCTTTTATTCATCAAAATCACCTCCGCAACGCAATATATCTACTATATTATTATATCAGCAGAATGACGGATTGTCAAGGGAATACACAAAAAAACTATCTTCGTGTAAAGCTTTCATCCGGCTTACAACTACATACACAGCAAAATTTTTGTCAAAAACTACATAAAATTATACCTTTTCGGAGATGTCAATTCTATAAAATTTTTTCAACAACCTATTTACATTTTTTGAAATATATGTTATAATAGATATAAATGATATGATATAAATGATATACTTATAAGAATAAGAAAGGGTAATAATATGGCAGATTCAATATTGATCACAGGCGGCGCGGCAAGCGGCAAAGCTCGTTTTGCCGTAACCAATTTTGCAGCGCTGGATTATGTGCTTTATCTCAGGGTCGGCGAGGAACTCGACACGGACATCAAGAACCGTATTGATTTCAACACTCAGAAATCGGGCGTTGAATGGGACATTGTTCACAAACAAACGCTCACTCCCTCCGATGAAGTAAAGGATCATAAGTTCGTTATTTTTGACAGCGTTTCGGCTTACACAAGACTTGTTATTAAAGAAATGTGTCCCAACGAAAGCAACCTTAACGACAATACAAAAAAGCAAATCGAAAAACGCGTTATCGACGGAATTACGGCTCTGCTTGACAAGGTTGGCGAAAATCGCGGCAACATAGCTATAATCACGCTTGAAACGGGATTTTCAATAAAACCGTCCGATCCTATGCTGTTGGCATACAGAGATATTCTCGGACGTGTTAATCAACGTATTGCAAATTCCTGCAGCGAGGCTTATTTCTCTGTCAGCGGAATACAGTTTAAAATAAGATAATTTACATAAAGGAGTTTAGGTTATGACATTTGAAGAATTTATTATGCAGGCGCGTGAACTCAACGCATCGGATATTCATTTGACTGTTGGCGCGCCGACAGTTATCAGAGTAAACGGCGAGCTTCAGAAATATCAGGAGCTTTCCGATCAGGTTGTTCACCGCACTATTGTATCAATTCTGTCCGCTGAACAGGAAAAACTGCTTACCGAGGGTCACGACATCGACTTTTCTTTTGAGCTGAAAAACGGCGCAAGACAGCGTGTAAACGTATTCCACCAGGAGGGAAAACTCGCGTGCTCAATCCGTTTGCTGAACTCGAAAATCCCGAACCTTGACGAACTCGGAATGCCGCCCGTTGTACTTGAACTTGCAAAGAAGCGCAAAGGTCTGGTTCTTGTTACCGGTCCTACGGGCGCAGGTAAATCCACAACTCTGGCGGCTATGATACAGCACATCAATGAAACGCGTGCCTGCCACATCATCACAATCGAAGATCCTATCGAATACCGCTATACACAGGGAAAAGCAACCATTCACCAACGTGAAATCGGACGTGATGTTCCGTCATTCGATTACGCTTTGAGAAGCGCGCTCCGTGAAGACCCTGATGTTATCCTTATCGGTGAGATGAGAGATTACGAAACGATTATGCTCGCGCTTACCGCCGCTGAAACAGGTCACTTGGTATTCGGCACACTTCACACATCGTCCGCGGCTCAGACGGTTGACCGTATTATCGACGTATGCCCCAACGAATCAAAGGAACAAGTTCGTTCACAGCTCTCAAATATGATACAGGGCGTTATTTCACAGAGCCTCGTTCCGCTGCAAGACAAGAAAGGCAGATGCGCAGCAGTCGAAATTATGCTCGGTACAGACGCTATCAAGAACCTTATTCGTTCAAACAAGGTCGCGCAAATGGAAACAACAATGCAAGGCTCGGTTCAGCAAGGTATGCAAACGCTTATCGACGGTCTCGCAAAGCTGTACAGAAGCGGAAAGATTTCTTATCAGACTGCGCTTGAATATTCCAACAATCCCACGGAAATGGAAAAGAAACTTATGAACGGTTAATAAAACGCATAATTACATACGTCAACCCCGCCGACATCACAGCCGGCGGGGTTTCAGTTAATTGTGTACAGTGTTGCCATTATTCGGCGTAATACGCGAGAATAAGCTCGGTTACACGATCGTATGATAATTCACCGTCGGGAACACCCTGCGCTTTTATGAAGTTGTCGTTGAAATCCAGGGTTGTTTCCATAACCTCACCCTTATGGTCATTTATGTACTTGTTCATTGATGTAAAATCAAGATACATTCCTTCTGAAACGCACTCTGACATTTCACGGTGCATTTCCTTGTCGTAAGCGTAGAGCGCGTTGGAACAATACACAAAAGCCTCCATATACCCAGAATAACGATATTCGGGATAACTGCTGTTGATACAGGAAAGAAACGCTAAAAAATTGCACTCGTTCTCGAAAGCGACACCGCGCGAATGCGCGCTTTCGTGCGCCGCCGTAAACGGTATCGCATAATCGGGCTGCGCCGTGTTTACATTACATTCCACTGTAAACGGGCAATAAACGCCCACAATGCCCGTATAAGACCACGCCATGGACAGGATAACGGGCTTTTGCCGCCACACGGTAGTGTTCAGAAATGGATATTCGTCCACAATCCCCTTATAACCGTCACCCGCGCGGGAAAGCTCGGTGTATATGTCATTTGTGAACTTAAACGGTTCGTTATCGGATATTCCGAGTTCCGCTCTTGCCTGTTTCGCGCCTTCGGCAAGTTTCACGCAAGCGTTATACAAATCCTCAGGCGTTTTCTGCGACGTGTCCAAATCCATAAGCTGTTCAACGGGATAACGATAATAATTCACACCGTGACAGGTCATATACATAAAGCAAGCAATTGACACCGCGCCAACAACGAATTTTCCCGCACCAAGCAGAGTTTTTTTGCGGTTTTTACCTTTTACAAGTTTACCGATAAGTACAATAAGCAAAACAAGAATTGCGGGAATAGCCAGAATAACCAACCACTCCGTCAACGAAATCGGCACAAGACTTGTAAGAAATCCAAGAGGTACGGTTATCACTTTAAAAAGTCCGCGCGAAAACACATATTCGGTGACGGCAGGAAAATGCGGCAACACAAAATACATCAAAGCCGCCAATATAAGCGGGATAAAAACCCAGAAACGTTTCAAAAACTTTTTCATATCAATTTCTTTTCGCGATTATATCCGCAATATCGGAGAGTTTTTCGGCAATAAAATCCGCCCCGCATTTTTCAAGCTCCACGCGCGAACCAAACCCGCACAACACACCCGCGCATCGGACATTACAAGCGTGCGCGCCCTCAACATCGTAAAAGCGGTCGCCCACCATAAGCGTATTTTCGGACTTTGTCCCTATTTTTCGCAAAGCAAGCGCGATAACATCCCTTTTCGCGCTTATCGAGCCGTCAAAAGTCGCGCCGATAATATCTTTAAAATACTTCTCGAAACCGAACATTTTTATTATTTTCTCTGCGTATTCCTGCGGCTTTGAAGTCGCGACGCAAAGCGTTATTTCCCATTCGCGCAGAGTTTTCAGCAATTCCTCCGCGCCGTCTATCGGTCTTTGCAGATAAATTCCCGTTTGGGGATAATATTCACGGTATAATCGCACAGCCTCGCGCGCGGTATCATCGTCCATAGTAAAGCGGCGTTTAAATTCGTCAAGCAGCGGCGGTCCGACAAAGCTCTTCAGGCTCTCACGCGGCGGCGCGGATATGCCGAGTTTTTCAAGCGCGTAAAGTATTCCTCCCGAAATCCCCTCAAAAGAATTTGAAAGTGTTCCGTCAAGGTCAAAAAACACGGTATCTATCATTCTATCACCTCTATGGTTTTATTATACAGTATTTCTTCGGATTTTTCAAGCGCAAAGACCATTCACGGACTTTTTTCCGCATTTTCGCCCTATTTTCACCCAAAAAATTCAAAAAAGGGGTTAACATTTGAGAAAAAATGTGCTATAATATAAAATGTATGATTATGAACAAAAAGTTCAATTGTTTAAAATATTTGGGGTGAGAATAAAATGAACAACAGAAGAAAATTCAAATACATTAAAATCAAAGAAGACGAGCCCAAAAAAACAAACGCCGTAAAAAAGAAAAGCGGCACAAAATCCAAAAATATTGGGAACGCTCTTACTATAATCGGAACAACCATCTCGGCAATGCTTCTGATTTTTGTAATAATGATGTGTATTGTCGCAACGGTTATAACCGTTTATATTCTTGATTTTGCCGACAATGGCTTCGACCTTAATCTGCGCGACGCGGAAACAAAATTCACCACAATGATCTACGCCTACGACGAGAACGGACAGGAAGTCGAGGTTAAACGCATTGCGTCCGAGCAAAACCGAATCTGGGTAGACTATGAAGATATCTCTCCCAATCTTATCCACGCTGTTATCGCAACAGAGGACAAACGTTTCTACGAGCATCAGGGCGTTGACTGGAAAAGAACGGTATTCTCATTGGGAGCGGACGTTCTCAATCTGTCAAGAGCGGGCGAAGGCGGTTCGACTATCACGCAGCAGCTTATAAAAAACCTAACGGGTGATGATGAACGTTCGTGGGAACGTAAGCTCCGCGAAATTTTCCGCGCGCTGTCGTTGGAAAAGAAATACACGAAAACCGATATTCTAGAAAGCTATCTGAACAATATCGGTTGGGGCGGTATGAACTATGGTATCGGCGCGGCGTCACAGGCTTATTTCGGGAAAGAACCCAAAGACCTTGATATCGCCGAATCCGCGATACTCGCGTCAATGATTAAAAACCCGTCGGTACGTTCGCCGTATATCGATCTCGAAAACTGCAAGGTTCACCAGGAGGACACTCTCTACTATATGTACGAGCAGGGTTACATCAACACCGATGAATACGAATCCGCTCTGAAAGAACAGGTTAAATTCAAGAACACCGTTTACGGTGACGCATTCGGATATACCGATCCGCGGTCTTTGGTGAACAACAACGTCAGCGAAGATGACGATGATGACACAGAAGAAACTCCGCACGAGGCATATCGCTGGAATGAATACGAAGTATCGCAGGATTGGTACGTTGACGCGGCGATCGATCAAGTATACGAAGACTACGCAGAGCTGAAAGGTATCACATACACCTCGGCAAAGAAAGAAATATCCAACGGCGGCTATAAAATTTACATCAACGAGGATATGAAACTTCAGAAAATCCTGGAAGAAAAATACAAAGACCCCTACCTCGCGCTGTACAGCTACGACCCGAACACGGAAGACGACAAGCTGCTACAATCGGCATTTGTAATTATGGATTATTCGGGTTCCGTACTTGCCGTTGTGGGAGGTCTGGGCGACAAACCGGGTGACAACTGCTGGAACAGAGCCACAATGTCCGTGCGCGCCCCCGGTTCGACAATGAAACCTATTTCAGCCTACTCAATGGGTATTCAGAATAACCTTATCACATATTCGACTATGATACCTGATAAGGGAATTAAACTGGAAACCGAATCAGACGAATGGCCAATCAACTTCGAGGGTTGGCCCACAGGAGAATTGATTCCCGCATGGAGAGCCGTCCGTTTCTCAACGAACACCGTCGCGGTCAGAGTGGCAAGAATGGTAACTCTGCCGGTACTGTTCGACCAATTGCAATCAAACCTTGAAATATCAACGCTTGTTCCCGAAAGCGATGAACAGCTCTCTCCTATACCGCTCGGCGCTTTGACCGACGGTGTAAAGCTGTACGAACTTGCCGCCGCTTATCAGATGTTCGGCAACGGCGGAATATTCTATCCTCCGAAAATGTACAGCAAAGTACTCGACAGCAAAAATAACGTTATCCTCGAACAGGATTTCTATGGTAATCAGGCAATCGACAGTGACACGGCGTGGGTAACAAACCGTATGCTGAGAACGGTTGTTACCACCCCGAGCGGTTCCGGACGTTATGCCGACCTCGGAAACGTTGAAGTAATCGGTAAAACGGGTACTTCAAACGATGATAAGAACCTGCTGTTTGTCGGTCTTACACCTAATTATATCGGTGCCGGCTGGTTGGGTGTTGATGACGGTACGGAAATACCGAAAGCGAATGCACAGCACAGATATGTCGCGGAAATCTGGCACGATGTAATGGTCGATGTTGAAGACACCTCACAGGTTCAGAAATTTGTCGCGGACGCATCCGTTGTTGAACGCAGGTATTGCACGGATACCGGCTTGCTCGCATCCGAAAACTGCGAAAACACCGATATAGGATATTACCGCAAGAGCAATATTCCGTCATTCTGTTCGGGCAATCACAAAAAAGAAATCGAAAAAATATGGGATATGTGGGACGCTATCGACGCGAACGGCGGCACACTTCCCGAAGACTATGAATATAAAGAAGACACCTCAACCGACGAAAGTGAATAACAATACAAAACCCGGGCAAGTCAGAACCTGCCCGGGTTTTGTTATGTTTATGTTATGTATCTGTACTCCCCGCGGTACTCAGTCGAGGAATACTTTCAGAGCCTTGCTTTTACTGTGCGAACGTAGTTTTCGCAAAGCCTTTGCCTCAATCTGGCGGATTCTCTCGCGCGTTACTTTAAACTGTCTGCCAACTTCTTCAAGCGTGTGCGAACGGTCATATCCAACACCGTAACGGAATTTAAGCACCTCGCGTTCACGTTCCGGCAACAAATCAAGCGCTTTATTCAGCTCGTCCTTGAACACTGCTTTCATCGCCGAATCAATAGGTGCGGGCGCGTCCTCGTCGGGTATAAAGTCACCGAGATAGCTGTCCTCTTCCTCACCTACGGGAGATTCAAGCGACACAGGATCCTGCGCTATTCTGATAACCTCACGAACACGTTCGGGCGTCATTCCTATTTCCTTCGCGATTTCATCCGTAGTAGGCTCGTGACCGTTTTCATTAAGCAGCTTGTTCTGCGCTTTTTTTACGCGCGAAATCGTTTCAACCATATGAACGGGTATGCGTATCGTGCGCGCTTGATCGGCAATAGAGCGGGTTATCGACTGTCTTATCCACCATGTGGCATATGTCGAGAACTTATAGCCTTTTGTGTAATCAAATTTTTCAACAGCTTTTATAAGTCCGCTGTAACCCTCCTGTATCAGATCCAGCAATGGCATACCGCGTCCGACATAGTGCTTGGCAATACTTACCACAAGGCGCATATTCGCAACAATCAGCTTGTCGCGAGCCTCTTCATCACCTTTTGCCGTCTTTTCCGCGAGCTCTAATTCCTCGGCAGTTGAAAGCAGAGGAATTTTTCCTATCTCACGCAAGTGTATCTTAACCGGATCATCGATATCTCCGTTCTTATCAACATCATCAACAATATCAAGCGCCTTGTTTAAATCCTCATCGATACTGAAATCATCTTCTATCTTGATATTATTGCGGTCAAGGAACTCCCACAGCTTATCAAGATCGACATTTGCCTCATCAATAACGTTATATATCTCTTTGGTAGAAAGTGTTCCGGTTTGTTTTCCCCGTTCCAGCAATTCGTTAAAAATCTTTTCGGTATTACTCATTTATCGTTCCTTTCCAATGCCATATCATTATCCGATAAAACAGAAACCTGTTTCATTTATTAAAAACATAGCAAACGCTGAATATTGATTTTTTCAATTTCAAACGGATAAAATATGTACTGTCGATTATTCCAAGAAGTCCTTAAGTTTTCGGCTGCGAGAAGGATGTCGCAATTTTCGGAGCGCTTTTGTTTCAATCTGACGTATGCGTTCCCGTGTAACCTGAAATTCCTGTCCGACTTCTTCAAGAGTACGCTGACGTCCGTCAATAAGGCCATACCGAAGTATAATAACACGTTTTTCACGGTCGCTCAATGTATCAAGAACATCTCCCAGCATCTGCTTGAGCATTGACGTACACGCCTCATCAGCAGGTGCAGGAGCGTCGGCATCGGGAATAAAATCTCCCAGGTGGCTGTCCTCCTCCTCACCAATGGGCGTTTCCAGAGAAACGGGATCCTGTGCTATCCGGATTATCTCACGAACCTTATCAACCGGCATCTTAAGAAACTCCGCTATTTCCTCCTCGTTCGGCTCGCAGCCGTTTTCGTGGAGAAGCTGGCTTTGCGCTTTCTTAACACGCATTATTGTTTCCACCATATGAACCGGTATACGGATAGTACGCGCCTGATCCGCAATGGCACGGGTTATCGCTTGTCTTACCCACCAAGTCGCATATGTTGAGAACTTGAATCCCTTAGTGTAATCGAATTTATCAACTGCTTTTATCAGTCCCATATTTCCCTCTTGAATGAGGTCGAGCAACTGCATACCACGACGGCTGTATTTTTTCGCAATGCTGACAACCAAACGGAGATTGGCTTCAATAAGGCGGTTTTTTGCCGCTTCATCGCCGTTCTTCATACGCTCGGCAAGCTTTATTTCCTCTTCGGCAGAAAGCAGCGGGATCTTTCCGATATCTTTCAGGAACGATTTCACGGAATCGTCAGGCAATATCATATCGGCGTCCGCGCTGTCATCATAATCGTGATCGGAATAATCCAGAATACTGTCAAGATCAATATCAGAATCATAATTGTCCTTGATCTCAATATTCATATTGGATATTTTTTCGTAAATCTTATCGATCTGTTTCGCGTCAAAGCTCAGTTCCTCCAGCGCATCGGTGATCTCCTTGGCAGTAAGACTGCCTCGCTGCTTACCTTGGTTGAACAGATCCTCCAATACATTTGATCCGCTGTTTTCGCTCATTTTATCTCTTCTCCTTTAACCTTTGCGCCAGCATATTCAAATCATCGCCCGTCATTTCTTCAGCGGGCTTTTCCGCGGCGCTATCTTTATATTCATTCAATACATTTATAAAATCACGCAATGCGTTTTCATCAAACGCAAACGTTTTATCTTCCGTTATTTCTTTTATTCTTCCCATTTCAAAACCGTTAAATTCTTCGTTGAAAGCGGAAATATCGGGCTGTAAACCGCTCTGACATAATTTTGCAAGAAAATCGTACACTTTTTTATTAAAATCCGTGACAAAGTTTTCGTGCAAAGCATTTTGTATATCGGGATACTTTTCAGGATTATGAAACAGAAAACAAATTATCCCTCTTTCGGCTTTTTCCTCCCGCGGCAATTTTACCGCCGTGGGGTTTATGTTATCACGCGCTGTCACCAAAAACGATTTCTGTTCTTCCTTTTTGGCTTTGCGTTTATTTGATTTGACTTTGCTTTCAACAGCGGTCGAAATATTCTCCTGCGGTATTCCTGTCTGTTTTGCCGCCCTTGCTATGTAAACCGCCCGATCTAGCGAATTGCCGATTTCAGCTAAAAAAGGCACGACTCTTCTGAGATACTGCGCTTTGCCATCGTCTGTATACAGATCAAGATCTCCAATAAGCTTGTCCATCTGGAAATCAATCGCACCGCCCGATTTATCAATAATATCCTGAAATCTCTCGCCGCCGTATTTCTTTATGAACTCATCGGGATCTTTCGCGCCCTCGATTTTCAGCACACGTGCGTGAACACCCACATTCGCAAGCAGATTTATCGCTCTTGACGAGGCATTCTGTCCCGCCGCGTCCGAGTCGTATGACAAAATAACTTCCTTTTTTCCGAGCCTTGCCAGCAAATTTGCGTGCTGGGGTGTAAGAGCCGTTCCCAGCGACGCCACCGCGCTGTCAAACCCCGCTTGGTGCATTGCGATAACGTCCATATAACCCTCGCAAAGTATGAAATAGTCGGCTTTGGTATTTTTCGCGATATTCAGCGCGTAAAGCATATCACCTTTATGGAAAACCGCCGTTTCACCGCTGTTGAGATACTTCGCCTTGTCGTTACCGAGCGTTCGTCCGCCGAACGCCACAACGTTGCCGCGAGTATCAAAAATCGGGAACATAACGCGGTTTCTGAATTTATCGTAAAACTTATTGTTATTGTTAGACAAAAGCGACGCGTCCGCAAGCTCAAAATCCGAATAACCGAGTCCTCGCATATACATATGCAGGGTGTGCCAATCATCTGCGGCAAATCCCAACCCGAAACGCTTTATAGTGTGCAGCGAAAGACCTCTGTTCGTCAAATAATCAAGCCCCGCTTTTCCCTCGGGCGACATAAGCCGCTCGTGGAAGAACTTTCCAGCCGCCTTGTTTATTTCAAGCAGTCTGCGGCGTTTCTGCGCCGACTTGTCGTCAACATCATCGGGCATTGACATTCCCGCACGCTCCGCCAGAAATTTCACCGCGTCAACGTAATCGAGGTGTTCGATTTCCTTAACAAAAGTAATCACGTCTCCGCCCATATGACAGCCGAAACAATAAAAGCTGTTTGTGTTCGGATAAAAATGACACGACGGCGTTTTTTCCGAATGGAACGGGCAACAGCACGAATATGTACTTCCCGCGCGTTTCAGCTGAACGTAGTTTCCCGCAAGGGATATTATATCGTTATTATCCCGAACATCTCTCAAATAATCTTCGGAAAAACGCATTTTCTCACTCCTTTGCGGCTATCTGTTCCAACCTTTCGGAATACACAAATCGCTGAAACGGTCAATCGCATACTCATCGGTCATACCGCTGATAAAATCACCGACTGCCTTTTCCGCGCCATCACGTTCGGAAATATCCCTGTACAGCTGCGGCATTTCGGCTTGGTGATGATAAAAATAGTCAAACAAAAATTCAATGATATGCCCCGCTTTATCCTTTTCGGCAACTGTCGGCTCTGCTCTGTAAACGCGCTCAAACATAAAACTGCGCAGTTCTTTAAATGCCTCTTCGGTTTGCCTGTCAAAACGGATTTGCTCTCCGCTGTTCTCAACAAGCGAACGCACAAGGCTTGTTATCCGATTTGATTTTGTATCGCCGAGCAGCTCAACCGGATATTTCGGCAAATCTTCCTGCGTAATAACTCCGCCGCGTATTGCGTCTTCTATATCGTGATTAACATAGGCGATTTTATCGCAAATTCGCACAACCCAACCCTCGCGGGTGACGGGCGGCGTGGAACTTCCGCGATGTCCGACAATTCCATCGATAACCTCAAACGTGAGATTAAGCCCTTTGCCGTCCTTTTCGATTACCTCGACAACTCGTTTGCTTTGCAGATTATGCGCGAAACCATCCGGCAACAGTTTGTTCAATACACGTTCTCCGTCGTGTCCGAACGGCGTATGTCCCAAATCGTGCCCAAGCGCGATTGCCTCCGTCAAATCCTCGTTCAGTCCGAGCGCGCACGCCACCGTCCGCGAAATCTGCGCCACTTCAAGCGTGTGCGTCAAACGGGTACGATAATGGTCGCCGTGCGGAATAAGGAACACCTGCGTTTTGTGTTTCAGTCGGCGAAACGAGTTGCAATGGATAATTCTGTCGCGGTCACGCTGAAAATCCGTGCGGAAATCACACGGTTTTTCGTAAACCTTACGCCCACGGCTATCTTCCGCCTTGCAAGCGTATTCACTTAAAATCAATCGTTCGTTTGTAATTATTCTTTCACGCGGCAACAACTCAATCCCCCCTATCGAAACACTCTCTGTTATTATATACAATTTTCGACTTTGAAAAACCTTTTTTTCAATTTAAAATCGTCATTTTATGCAAAATCAAGCCACAATTTTTGTGAAAT
Source organism: Oscillospiraceae bacterium (assembly GCA_022766825.1). Lineage (GTDB taxonomy): Bacteria > Bacillota > Clostridia > Oscillospirales > Ruminococcaceae > CAG-115. Next base: position 13,843 of record JALEQE010000175.1, read on the forward strand.
ATCAACAATTGCTTTACCGTTACAGCTGTCGATTAACTTTTCTTTCAGCTTTTCGGCAAGTTCCCACCGAACGAATACGGTAACTTTTACCGTATCTGCGAAATCCTCGCTTTCGGTTCGCGCGTCAAAATCCGCAAAAATCTGCGGCAAACGCCCGTACAGCGAATAATCGACCGTAATTTCCGCTTTCGCCGCCTCCGCCATAACTTTGATTTTCGCCGTGTCCACAGCGTCTTTCGCGCCGCGCGTATACGCTCTCACAAGACCGCCCGCGCCGAGCATAATTCCGCCGAAATACCTTGTCACCACGCAAGCGACGTCGCACAGCTCCTCTTTGCGCAAAACCTCGTAAATCGGAACACCCGCCGTACCCGACGGCTCTCCGTCGTCGGAGTGACGCGCCGTTCTGTTTTCCCGCAAAATGTAAGCGTAACAATTGTGCCTCGCTTTTCGGTGCATTGCTCGTATCTCGTTTATGAAAGCTATAGCCTCTTCCTCGGTTTTGACGGGCGACAAATACCCGATAAACTCCGACTTTTTCTCGACAAACCGAGCCTCGCAACGTTCGGAAATCGTTTTGTATTCCAAGTCTTTCCTCCTTGTCGAAAACGACAAATTTCTCCGTTACAACAAGAAAAACTCACGCACAGAAACACTATGCGTGAGTTTTGTCTTTGAGAACCAAAAGCGTATAACGGCTCACTTGCCGATATTGTAACGCTTCTTAAATCTGTCTACACGTCCGCCGCTGTCAACCAGCTTCTGCTTACCTGTGAAGAAAGGGTGGCACTTAGAGCAGATTTCCACTCTGATGTCCTTCTTTGTGGAACGTGTTTCAATTACGTTACCGCAAGCACATCTGATAGTAGTTGCCTCGTATACAGGATGAATACCGTCTTTCATTTATAGTCACCTCAATCCGTATTAACAAAATCATACTATAAAATTATACCACAACATCTTGAAAAAATCAAGCGTTTTTTTCAAATTGTATTATTTTGTAGATTTTGTTAATCAAAAACCGAGTATCTTTGTGAAATCTGCCGAAATCTTGTCATACAAAGCAACAGCGTCGTCCTTTGTCGCGCCCTTTGTGGTGTAGTAAACCTTGATTTTCGGCTCTGTGCCCGACGGTCTGATGATAACGGACGCGTCGTCTTCAAGGTTATATGTGATAACGTCGCTCTTCGGGAGTGTAACTTCCGTTACTGTACCGTCCGCCGCGGTCTTCTTGCTTGTTGTGTAGTCGGTAACTGCGAGAACCTTCAATCCGCCGATTGTCTTAGGAGAATTTGAACGCAGACCGCCCATAATCTCTTTCATACGCTCCATACCCGACGCACCCTCGCACTGGAAGTTGTTCAGCTTGTTGAAGTATACGCCGTACTCGTCGTACATTCTCTTGCGAGCCTCGATAAGCGAAATTCCCTTTGTGCGGTAGAATGCCGCCATTTCGCAGATAAGCATTGAAGCGACAACGGCATCTTTATCGCGAACATAACCGCCCGCGAGGTAGCCGTAGCTCTCCTCAAAGCCGAATATATAACGTTCTTCCTCACCGTCTTTTTCAAGCAAACCGATTTGCTCGCCGATAAACTTAAATCCTGTAAGTACTTCGCGCAGTTCAACGCCGTACTTCTTGCAGATTGCCTTTGTGATGTCGGACGTTACGATTGTCTTAACGGCAACGGGGTTCTTGGGCATTTTACCGAGAGCGATACGCTCTTTGCAGATGTATTCAAGCAACAGCGCACCTGTTTCGTTACCCGTGAACAGCTCGTAGTGGTCGCCGTCGGGAACAGCGATACCTACACGGTCGCAGTCGGGGTCGGTTGCGAGCAACAAGTCGGGCTTTACCTTTTCGCAGAGGTCAAGACCGCATTGCAGAGCCTCTCTGATTTCGGGGTTCGGGAACGGGCAGGTCGGGAAGTTTCCGTCGGGGTTCTCCTGTTCGGGAACAACCGTTACATTCTCAACGCCGATTTCTTTGAGAATGCGGCGAACGGGCTTGTTGCCTGTACCGTTCAAAGGAGTGTAAACGACTTTCAGACCCGAGGACTTAACCAAATCGGTGTGCAGACCCTGTTCCTTAACTTTCTCGATGTACTTGTCCATAACGCTGTCATCAATGTAAGAAATAGAGCCGTCAGCGACTGCCTTGTCAAAATCAACGGACTTTACGCCGCTGAATATATCAATGTGGTTAATCTTGTCGAGAACGATTGCCGCCGCTTCAAGCGTAAGCTGACACCCGTCTGCGCCGTAAACCTTATAGCCGTTATATTTTGCGGGGTTGTGCGACGCTGTGAGAACAATACCCGCTCCGCATTTCAGATAGCGAACCGCCCACGACAAAGTCGGCGTCGGGCTGAGTTCTTTATAAATATAAACCTTGATACCGTTTGCGGCGAGTACCTCTGCCGCGCTCTTCGCGAAATAAGTAGACTTGATACGGCTGTCGTAAGCGATTGCGACACTCTTCGCGACGTCGTTCGAGAGAATATATTCTGCCAAGCCCTGTGTCGCTTTCTTGACCGTGTAAACGTTCATACGGTTTGTACCCGCGCCGATAACACCGCGCAGTCCGCCCGTACCGAATTCAAGGTCACGGTAAAAACGGTCGTTTTTGCCGTCCTCGTCGTTCGCTATGCTTTGCAGTTCGGTTTTGAGGTCGGGGTCAGCGGTCGCTTTCTCCAACCAAAGTTCGTACATTTTCTGAATATCTGCCATTGGAAGTTTCCTCCTTGAAATGATTTCACAATAAAGAGCAAATCCGAACCGCCGTCCAGACTTGTCCCCTTATATTATAGTATACATTATACCATATCTCTTGAAAAATTGCAAGTGGGTTTTGTAGACAAATTACAATTTCTTGCACTTGCAAACGTTATTTTTTGTGTTTTTACACATATTTATAACACTTTTTTCATTATAACAGCGTCGTCATCGGGATAGTATTTTTTCCGCACGGAAATTTGCTCGTAGCCGAGTTTTTCGTACAACGAACGCGCGGCTTGATTTCGGCTCCGCACTTCGAGAAAGCACACCGCCGCTCCCCGTTCGCGCATTTTTTCGTGAATCCGCTCCAACAGCGACTTCGCGAGCCCCTGTTTACGAAAATCGGGGCGCGTTCCGATTTGAAACAGCTCCGCCTCGTCCGCCACTACACGTCCGAAAGCGAACGCGGCAATCACTCCGTCACGCCGTTCGCAGACCGACACGGTAATCGGGCTTTCAAGCTCCTCCGCAAGCATTTCATGCGTCCACGAATTTCCGAAACAAACACGCTCCAATTCGTACAGTTCTTCAAAATCTTCCATAATTCACCATAACAAAAAAGCCCGTTGCTGACGGGCTTACTTTTAGATTAAAAGTCAATATCATTTACCGCGGAATTAGCAAGAGACAACTCTTTCTTGGGAATACGTTTCAGCGGATTGTATACAAATTTCTTGCACGAATCGTAAGCCTTAACTTCGCCGAATTTCTCACAGATGATTTTGTCGCCCTCTCCCGCTTTGCCGAGTTCGCAATACTTGCAGGACGGATTGATATTGTTGCCGAAAAGCTTCTTCTTGCCCATAGCTTTTTCCTCCATTCCGGGAATATTATTCTCTTTAAACATTATAGCACATTCCTCTCAAAAAGTCCACAATAATTAAGCTAATTAAGTCACTATTATACGATAAATTTTTGTGCAATTTGCACAATCGTCCTTTATTTTGCGTATATCGGAATAACATCTTTCACTGCCTGCTCCGCAAAACCCGGCGCATAAGCCACAAAATGAATCGGCATACCGTTCAGGTAATCTCTTGAACCGTTTCCGAGGGCGGAGAGCGTCTTTTCTCTGTCACCGCCGAACTCAACCACGGCAAGATAACCGTCCGTACCGTCAAGCTTTATTCCGCGCAACCAAATACGTTTAACATCCGGAATATCCTTTGCCGTCTCGCAGAGTTTATCGGAAAGCTGGAACGGGAAAGGACTTGGCGCATAAACTTCATACTTTGAATCTTTTGTTATCATATGGCTCGCATGCCCCTGTACAATCATTTGTTTATGCTCATACCAAGTCTGCGCCGACTGCTTGCTTACTCTGAAATTATCGGAAAAAGGGTTTACCACAAAACCGCCGCATGTGTCGTTTGCGGCAAGCATTTGCGCATAGTTATCAAAAATAAGCTGGATTGTCCGATAGTCTTTCAGCCCTTCCCATTTTTCAAGCTCTTCGGACGCCGTAAACACGGGGAAAAAGTTTTCGCCCTGCGTACTCTTAATCAGCTGGAATACAATATCCTTTTTGCCGTCCTTACCCTCTTTTATAGCAACAGGAGCAATAAGACGAGTATTCATTACAAGCTCGCCGATAAGATTATTCATAAGCTCGCTCTGCGCTTTCTCGTCTTTCGGGTCAAGCTCTTTGTGCTGAGCAAAATATTCACTTATTTTCTGCTGTTCAAGTCTTTCGTCAATATAAAGATTATTTTCCATAAAAGCTCCTTTTCTATACCGCTGTAATTGCAGAAATCGAAATATCGTCGCGGCTGCCCTCGCGTGAACGCGTTTTCAGATGTTCTTCAAGCGAATTTGTCAAACCGCTCTTTACCGCTTCAAATACCCTTTGTCCGAATTTCAGATAGTCTTCCGTATTCACAAATGAGTTTATCAGTCCGTCGCTTGAAAGCATAATGCCCAACACAGACTGTTTCGTGTAAAAATAACGGAAATTATCAATTGCGTCGCTGTCGCACAGCGAAGTTGTCAGGTTGCCGATAAGCTTTGCGTCATCGGGCATAGGCAAAATCATCTTGCCACCCGACAGCGCGCAGACGTTCCCATCGCCGATTTGCAAACCGAAACAACCGCCCTCGAACATACACGCGACAATAAGCGTGGCTCCGTACATCACCTCGTTGGATATACCGCCGTACTTTCTATTTATTGCGCTTTCGGTTTTATCTAGCGGCTTCGTTCCGATATGTGATGCAATTTCGCTGTTCCAACGGCAAATCATATTCGCGGCAATGCGACGGGCGGCGTTTCGCTCGTCACGGCGGAACATCTCCGCAAATCCGCCGTTTCGTTCACGAAAATCGCACAGCGAACGCACGGCTATCCGCGCCGCCATTTCACTGCCAGCGGCGGAACGGAAGTGCTTTTCGCTGCCGTGACCGTCCGACACGGCGGCAATAGCGAAATCGTCCGCTATGTAAACCCGCGCGCTGTCCTGACAGCAAGAGCCGTCCTCCTCGTGATAAGCGCCGCGCACCGCGACAGCGTTTCCCTTATACATAAGACACCCCATTAAAGCGCAAGAGATTACCAGCCTTCTTCGATATCGGCGGTTATCTCATCGCTTTCGGCAAAATCGCGTATCTGCTCGGCGGCGTTCTCCTGCTTGGTCTTGAAATCCTCCTCGGTTTCGGCAAGGCGCATTGAACGGCTACCAATCTGCGAGCTTGTCACCGCGACAAACTTCACGAGTTTTGCAAGAGCCTCTCCGTTATGCGCTGTAACGACGCTGTCGGGGCTACCCGTAAAGCGAGCGAGAATATCGAAATCCGCGTCCTCTCCGATAGCAACAGCGGCCTTTATTCCCGCCTCATACCAGCGATTTTTCCGCAGTTCTTCCAGACCTTTCTCGAAATTGTCGGTCGGATAACCGTCGGACATCAGGATCATAACGGGCGCGAACGACAGCGACGGACTGCTCATAAACGAACTGCGCGAAAGCTTTGACGCAAGCTCCGTAAACGCGCTGCCGAGGTCTGTAACATTCTCCGCCTCAATGGGTTTCCACTCGAACTTATCAACGGAAATCGGTTCGTCGTACATCCACGAACAGCCGCCCGAGAATTTCAGCACAGCAATTTTAATATCGGCGTCCGCGCCGCCGATACCGCGGATTTCGGGAATAAGCTCCTCCATAACGGAATTTACCGTGCCGATTTTCGCGCCGTTCATGCTCCCCGAACAATCGATGAGGAAAAACAGCACCATTGATTTTTTGGCAATTTCTTCGGCGTCGTCAAACGGATTTACAGGTGTATCGGACATAATAATGCCTCCATTCGTCATACTATTATTTTTATTATAGCACATTTTTTCCCGCTTGTCAATTTATTTAAAAAGATTTTTCGGTGATTTTTCCCAACAAAAAACAGAGCAATTTACTTTAAGAATTTACTTTTCATATATTTGTTTCCTGTAAAGCCGCGCTTGCAAATTGCGGAAAAATGTGATATAATAGACCTGCGAGGTGATATGATGCTCGGACTGTTCAAAAAATCAAAGAAGAGCGAGGAAGAAAAACACGCGGAAAGCCTGCCGTTTACTAAAAAAGTGCAGTTTGACCCGATTCCGCTTGATAAAGTCGAAAATGATTTAAACGATGATATACGGACTATTCTGAAACTTTCTCCCGTCAATTATTACGCAACGAAAGAAAACTATCTGCTGTGCGTGTTTCGGTATAACGAGGACTACAGCGAAATTTATATGCAGCTGGAATACCGTTCCAACGATGTGGAAAAAGGGAAAACGCGTTTATACAAGGCAGACAAAGAGCTTATGAGAGATGTTCTGCGTAAATTCGGACAAAATATATGAGGTGGAAATATGAATAAAATATCAGCATTGACAACTCCTGTTGAGTTTGACAGCGGAGATTTTCTCTCGGTACTGTCACTTTCGGCGGGAACGGCGATTGCCCGCCAGAACAAATTCGGAGAACTTATAGGAAATGACAACTGGAACGTTGACATAAGGGAACGCACGATAACTTTCGGCAATCGCGTTTTTGAAATCGGAATAATCGGTTCGGAAAGCGAATATTCCAACACATGGCTGTGGGGTTGGGCGCATACCGAAAGCGGACTTCCCGAAAACGCCGCCGCACCCTCACGCAGAGCAAAACGCTCTCTTCCGAACTGCCCGGAGTTCACAGAAGGCAAATTTGAGCTGGACGAACTGCACAACGGTCACAATCTCTCTATGACAACAATCGGCGTTTCGGCAAAAAACGTGTGCTATTACCGCTGTCCATACGAAGGCGGGGCGTTGTTCGTCCAGATAGACGGGCTGCCCGATGAGATTTTTGAACCGCTTTCCTTGAACGAAATCGCTCGCCAGCACGTTGAGATAATAAGTTCTCTTTACTGCTC
>JALEQE010000177.1 GCA_022766825.1 Oscillospiraceae bacterium
CAGATAAGCGATAGGATAGGACGCCATACCGCCGAGAACGGACGTTCCGAAAAGTTCGCCGAGGTAAGCGGACGGCAGACGAACAGCAAGCGACTTGTTCTTGAAAACCCAATGGTACATTGCACCCGAAAGGAACGCGCCAATCATAGAGCCGGGGAACGCAAGCAGCGAACCCAATCCCGTAATATTGCGTATAAACGCGGCGCAGAAACCTACGCCCATAGACCACCAAGGTCCGAGGTAAACGCCGCCGACAATGTTCACAAAGTGCTGAACAGGCGAGCATTTCGCGCCCAGAAACGGGAACGAGAACAGCGAGCCGACAACCGCAAGTGCGGTGAGAACCGCCGCCATACAAAGTTTTCTGATGTTTGTTTTTTTCATAATGATACCTCTTTCCGCGCGGTATTTTCAGCCGCGCAATGCGTACACACAGAGCTTTCCCCGTATGTCGGTCGATACTCAAAAGTATCCTCTCACCGCGAAACACGCGTTCCCTCGCTGAAAATATCGTCGGAACGGCGCTCCCCGCCCAACGTGTATCATATCGGAGAAATACTCTCCGTTGTTACCTTATAATTACTTTTCTGAACAGAATTTTACTTCTTTACCTTCAAGTATCATATTTGTTGTACGATCTGCGCACATTTTACCGCACATAGAGCAGGTGTGACGATCGGCGGGCGGTACGCTCTCAAAATAAGCGCGGGCTTTTTCTCCGTCAATCGCGATCTCGAACATACGATCCCAATCCATTTGATGGCGCGCTTCCGCCATTTCGTTATCCTTGTCGCGGGCATGCGGAACGCCTTTCGCAATATCTGCCGCGTGAGCCGCAATTTTAGAGGCTATGATACCTTCTTTAACATCGTTGAGGTCAGGCAGACGAAGATGTTCCGCGGGAGTTACATAGCACAGGAAATCCGCGCCGCTTGCCGCCGCGATTGCTCCGCCGATTGCCGAGGTGATATGGTCGTAACCGGGCGCGATATCCGTAACCAACGGACCGAGTACATAAAACGGCGCGTTGTGGCAAATACGTTTTTGCAGCTGCATATTCGCGGCTATCTCGTTCATTGCCATATGTCCGGGACCCTCGACCATAACTTGAACGTCCTTTGCCCAAGCGCGTTCGGTAAGCGCGCCGAGTTCGATTAGTTCGGAAATCTGTCCCGCATCGGTGCTGTCGTCGATACAGCCCGGACGGAGAGCGTCACCTAGAGAAATTGTAACGTCATATTCGCGGAGTATTTCAAGCACATCATCGTAATACTCATAGAACGGGTTTTCGTTGCCTGTCATCATCATCCAAGCGAACAGCAAAGAGCCGCCGCGAGAAACGATATTCATTTTGCGTGGGTCGCGGCGGAACGCTTCAATCGCGCGGCGGTTGATACCCGCGTGAATTGTCATAAAGTCCACGCCCTCTTCCGCGTGTGCTCTCACGACTTTCAGAAAATCCTCCGCTTTTATTTCAAGCAAGTCTTTTTCAAGATAGCCGATAGCGTCATACATAGGCACTGTACCTATCATAGCGGGCGATTTCGCGATAAGTTCGCGGCGAAAAGTGTTGGTTTTGCCGTAATTCGACAAGTCCATAATAGCCTCCGCGCCGAATTTAATCGACATATCGACTTTCTGCATTTCGAGGTCATAATCCTTTGCGTCACCCGAAATTCCAAGATTAACATTGATTTTGGTTTTCAGTCCCGAACCGATACCCTCCGCAGAAAGTGCGGTGTGGTTTATGTTCGCGGGAATGCACACGCAACCCTCCGCGACTTTCGCACGGAGCGTTTCAACGTCCATACCCTCTTTTTCGGCAACGGTTTTCATTTCGGGTGTGATAATACCCTTTTTTGCCGCTTCCATTTGTGTTTTGTAGTTTCTCATAACAATTTCCTCTCATAAGATGTTTTTATTTCCAAAGTTTATAAAAATGGTGTACGGGACTGTGTCCCTTTCCCACGGTATATGAATTTCTGATAGCTTCGGTGATGTAATCTTTCGCGAGCTTAACCGAAGTGTACAAGTCGTTGCCGAGAGCGAGGTTCGCCGTGATAGCCGATGACAGCGTGCAACCCGTTCCGTGCGTGTTCGGGGAATTAACAAGTTCCGCCGTGAGCGAATACACTTTATCTTTCGTATACAGGATATCTTCCGCTTTTTCGGTAAGATGACCGCCTTTCACAAGAACGTTTTTCGCGCCCTTTTCCGCGAGAATTTCCGCCGCACGCCGCATATCGTCCGTGTTGTGAATTTCAATACCGCTTAACGCTTGCGTTTCGGGAATGTTAGGCGTGATAAGGTCAGCGATGGGAAAAAGGTGTTCGATAAACGCTTTTCCGATACCACTTTCCGAAAGTGCGTCACCGCTTGTCGCAACCATAACGGGATCGCACACGATAAACGGCGGCTTATACGTTTTCAGCTTGTCCGCAACCGCTTTGATAATCTCCGCAGTCGGTAACATTCCAAGCTTTACAGCGTCTATTTCCACGTCCTCGAAAACCGCGTCAATCTGCTTTTCGATTTCGCAGACGGGAACATTAAACACAGAAATCACGCGCGAAGTATTTTCCGCAACAACAGACGTTATTACGGACGCTCCGTAAACTCCGTGCGCCGAAAAAGCTTTCAGGTCGGCTTGGATACCCGCTCCGCCCGAACAATCCGAGCCCGCGATTGTAAGGCATTTTTTTATATTCATAAATACCCCCAAAATAAAAAACGCCGCTTTCAAAAGGGCGGCGGTAATAATTCGCCTTCCCTACGATGGTCTTAACCAACAGGTTCAAGGAGTTGGGCTTTACCCTCTCAACCCTTTCGGGTACCTCCGGCAAATTTTATTATAGCATATTATTCGGAATTTGTCAAGCAATTTTGTCTTATTTCACCCACTATCAGCGACTATTCGGGTTTTCTCCTTTCACACGGACGTAACCTTCCGGAATTGGCGTGATGAGCTTTACATTCGGCACAATATCCATGTCGTACACAATTGGTTTTGGAACACGGACAATTTTCATTTATGGTCATTCTGTATTCCATTGGTACGTACTGAATACCGCCGTCTGACTGTATTTCGCCTACAACCGAAAAACCAAGTTTTTTATATACATCGACCGCATAAAGGGAAGAATGTACCGTGATTGTCTCTGAAATATTTTCGGCAAGGACTGCGTTCCAAAGGCTTCGTCCAATGCCTTTGTTATGATATTTTCCGTCCACAAAAAACAATGCTATATGTGTGCCTTTATTCCTGGTTGCAATTATTCCGACCAGATTTCTGTTCTCGTATGCACCGAAAGCCGTAAGCGTGTCGAGATAATCCTCGGAATGTATCGCGTTAAAGAAAGCCTTCTTTCCGTCGTCCGAATAATTCACCGCCTCAAACTCACAGAAAGTATTCCAGACAAGCGAAAGCGAACTTCTCAAATTATTCTTGTTTAATTTTCTGATTTTCATTTTCAAATACTCCATTTTTATGATTTGCTAAGATTATATTGCATCCTCAACGTGTTTATCATTATAACTTGACATCTTTAGGCTTCAATTGATTGTTTCTTTGCGCTTGCGGCGATAAGCTGATTTTAACTATCTCTATCTTATTATACATCTTAATAAAGGCGATTGTCAAGGTCTGCTTTACGTTTTATGTTGTATCGGTTTGCTTAGGGATTTTGAGTGGAAGTTTTTTCAGCTAACCTCGGTTCAGAATATGGTGAAATACGAGTAACACAATAGCCGCTCAAGCATTTATCAATGCAGTTTTGTGAGCCATTCAACCATAGCGGGGTCATAGTGGGAGAAGAACAGGCTTTCGTTCTCGTCAAGCGCGCGGATTGCCTCCATATCCTTTTCATCAAGCGTAAAATCGAACGCGTTGATATTCTCCTCCATGCGTTCCTTTTGTCGTTGCCTGCGATACCTTGAAATGTATCATTAACATCGTGGCGTACTCTTTTTGCTTTCTCTTTATCTGACATATTGGAATATATGTAATAGTGTTCCTCAAAACTCTTTAAAAAAACCGGATAATTTTTTTCAAGATAGTTTCTAAAATCCCAGTATCGTGTAGGTAAACCATGTCCAATATCAAATCCATTTCCGATGATGAATAGCTTCATGAGTTGCTCCTTTTCCACAATAATAATTCTGGCAATGAAAATCGTTAATGGTATGGATTGCAATTGTCCCGATTTGCAAAGTGTGACATCTATCCATCCCACTATCACAGCACTTCCGCACGCCCGACCTGAAACCCGTGTATCGCTATGAAACTGCTGTCACCGTGGAAATATTACCACACGCACAAAATAGCCAAATTCAGCAAAAACGGTGCAGTCGTCCCTGTACGCACAAACCGCACCGTTAAGCCAAATATCCCGATTTACTCCGCTTTCCTTGACATCGAAACCACGCACTCAACATGCCTCGTCCTTGGAAACAAATCAAACGCTCTGACGGATTCGGCAATGTAACCGTGTTCCGAGAGGTATTTGCAGTCGCGGGCGGCGGTGGCGGGATTGCAGGAAATCATTACAATGCGTTCGGGGTTCATTTTAACG
>JALEQE010000099.1 GCA_022766825.1 Oscillospiraceae bacterium
AATAATTCAATCATATAAATTAAGTTCTCATAAAATAAAAGCTCCACATAAGCTGCGTATTATTTGTAAGAAAAACGATGATTTTTCTATAAATAAAATAGATGCATAGCACTATGAAACTTTTCTCAATCACAATGAAACTTTTTCTCTTACGCTGAAACTTTTCTCAAAAGAATAGTTTCAGCGTAACTTTTTTAGTCACAGAATTGACTTCAAGCACCCTATCGGGACAGGAAAAACGTCACAACGAAACTATCCATAAAAAGTAAAAAAGCCTAAAACCCTTTTAATAAAGGCTTTTAGGCAAAAAGAAAAGCACGGTAGTTTCAGATACCATTGTATCAAAATTACCGTGCTTATTTGGTACGGGTGACAGGACTTGAACCTGCACGCCAAAGGCAATAGAACCTAAATCTATCGTGTCTGCCAATTTCACCACACCCGCATATGTACATTATTCATTATAACAGAAACAGTTGATTTTGTCAAGCGGAAAAGTTTAAAAACGGCAAATACAAAAAGACTTATAGCACTATATTCCTGATTTTGTCGGAATTATTCACTCATTATAAGCGTTGCTTTTATTATTCTTTTTTGCAAAGATCAGTTTGAACACCATTCTTACAAATGGCTGAATAAAGAAAAGCTGTGTAAAGAACGCAAACGGAAAGTTGAAGCATACCAGTTTCAGCCAGTTTGCCAGCAAAGTCCACATATTGAATCCTGCCTGATAGCTATAGTACATGAATGATGCTATGAAACTCATAGCCGAACACATAATTCCGACAGTAGCGCAGATTATTGCCGTCTCAAAAATCACGGGGTTGGTCTTCTGTGGGTCAAACACTCTCGTTGCCAGCTTAAAGGACAGCGGCGAGCCGACTATCACTTCAAGCGTGTAGGCGCAGACGAACTCAATGAGAACCACCGCCCAAATCGGCACGGGCGAGCCGAAAACATACACTCCGCCCAGCTTGTTTATAGCGGCGAGTACTCCGTTTTCCCCGGTCATAGCCATAAACGTGCTACCGTTTATCACATACAGACTGTAGAACACATAGGCGTGTACTGTTGTCACCACTGTAATCAGGGCGAAAATCATTCTTTGAAATTGGTTCTTTGGCATAATAAAAACTCCTTTTCTTTTTCCGACAAAACAAAAACGCACGCCGAGGCGTGCGTTGAAATATAAAAACACACGTCCTGAATCCGTTCCGTAATCAGATTTACGCACCAAGGTGCAACGTGTGTCGTTGATCGTCTATATTCTTTTCTAAATAATTATAGCATATTTTTCTAAAAAAATCAAGTGTTTAAAAAATATTGATTTTTAGCACAGCAGTATATTAGACAAAAACAGTGTAATATAAGGAGTTTATTCTCCTTTGGGAAACGCAGTGACGCAATAAAATCACGGCTTTGCCGTCACTTTTTCTTGTCGTTTATGTATTCGGGCAGGAAAACAAAACCCCACGCCAACGCAAGCGAGAGTATCAGCAGGGCAAGGCGAACGTATTCCGAGAAGTACAAACCTATCAGCATAAATTTGTCTGTGTCCCAAAACAGGAAAACGCCGATAACAACCGCGAAAATCGCCCATATCAGCACCGCGCCCGCCGCGCAGTCCTTTGCGAGCCTTATCCGGTGGGAATGTTCCTCGGTCACTTTGTCGGCAAGCCGTTCAAGTCCCGTGTTTACCGTTTCGAGAGCCAGCGTTCCCGCGCATACAATAAGCAAAATCGCCCACTTTTCCGCCGAAAAGCCATAAAATCTCGCCGCGAAAAAAATCACATACGCCATAGCGCAGATATGGAAACGGAAATTGCGCTGTTTGAACGCCTCCGCAATTCCGTGCGCCGCATAGGCAAAACTTTTAAAAAACTTTTTCACCTTGTTATCCCCAATTTCTCTAAAACTTTTTCCTGTTTCGCGAACATTTCCTTTTCCTCGTCGGGCGTCATATGGTCGTAACCCAGCAGATGAAACAGAGAGTGCGTCAGCAGAAAAGCAACCTCCCGCAAAAAGCTGTGCCCGTATTCTTCCGCCTGCGACTGAGCTTTTTCAAGCGATATTACAATATCGCCGAGCAAAATAGCGTCGGTGTCGGGATTGGTTTCAAAGCCGTTTTCATCGCCGAGCGGAAACGAAAGCACGTCCGTTTCACGGTCGATTTCACGAAATTCGTTGTTAAGTTCGCGTATGCGTTCGTTATCGACAAGCGTTACCGAAACCTCAGCGTCATCGTCAATATGTTCCTCTTCGAGAGCCGCCCGAGCGCATTTTTCGACAAGCTCTTCAAAGTTTTCGGGCGGGGAGAGCTTGTCCTGTTCGTTTGAATAGTCGATATATATCTTCATCTGTCGTTTTTCCTTCCGTTATTCTGATAATCGTCATATGCTCTTACAATATCCTGTACCAGCTTGTGGCGGACAACGTCTTTTTCGGTGAAACGGTTCTGCGCAATGTCGTCAACGTTTCGCAGAACTTTCAAAGCTTCGATAAGTCCCGATTTCTTCGTTTCGGGCAGGTCGATTTGCGTAATATCGCCCGTGATTACCATTTTCGAGTTGAACCCTAAACGCGTGAGAAACATTTTCATCTGTTCACGCGTGGTATTTTGCGCCTCGTCGAGTATTATGAAACTGTCGTCGAGAGTACGTCCGCGCATATAGGCAAGCGGAGCGACTTCAATCGCGCCTTTTTCTTGATTGCGAGCGAAAGCCTCCTGTCCGAACATGTCGAACAGCGCGTCATACAGCGGGCGGAGATACGGGTCAACCTTGTTCTGCAAATCGCCCGGCAGAAAACCGAGCTTTTCGCCCGCTTCAACGGCGGGACGGGTGAGAATAATTCTCTGCACCTGATGTTGCTTGAAAGCCGTTACGGCAAGCGCGACGGCAAGATACGTCTTTCCCGTACCCGCGGGACCAACGCCGAACGTTATCGTATTTTTGCGTATCATATCGCAGTACTTTTTCTGACCGACCGTTTTGGGCTTTATCGGCTTTCCCGTAAAGCTGACGCAAACGCAGTCTTCCGAAATCGCCGCGATTTCTCCCTCCGCGCCGTCGTTCACCATTGAAACGGCATAACGCACGTTCTGTTCCTCGATAGTTTCTCCGCGCGCGAACATATCGCACAGGATTTTCACGGCTTTTTCCGCTTTCGCGACGGAAAGATCGTCGTCGCCCGCAATTTTAACCTCGCTCCCGCGCGAAAAAATCGTCACGGAAAACGCTTTCTGTATCAGATTTATGTTTCGGTCAAACTCGCCGAAAACCGCGCGGATTTGCTCCGTGCCTTGCATTGTCATTGTAATATCAGCCATACTGCCTCCGTATTCCGAACCGCGTTCGGAGTTTAATATCCTCTTTCTTTAAGTTCCGCCAGCATTTGAACATAAAATTCCCGCACGTCAAAGCCTTTGATGTCAACGCGGTTAAGGTCTATCATATCCGCATGAGTAACGCCACGCCGCCCTATCGGGTAAACGGGCGTGAAACGTTCTCCCCACGGCATTGATGAAAGAGCCACCAAACCATCATTGTCGCCATCGTATTTTTTCACAACGGGATAGGAAAAATTCAGCGGGAAACGTCCGCTGCGCCTGTTTTTCGCCTTTGAGCCGAACGATTGATACATTATGTCAGGACTGTCGGGAACGTCCTTGTTGAACTGTTCGCAATAGCTGTTTGTAAGGCACTTCACCGCCGACATAAAGTCGGGATTATCGTCGCCCAAAGCGTAAAAAATTCTGTTGTAGGTTTTCTCAATGAAGTTTTTCAGCCGCGGTTTGCAGGTGTTCAGCAGATATTCGGCGAACAAACAACCTTTATGCGGCGTGTTTATCGTGGTAAGACTTGCGATATATTGAGCGCAGTCGAGCTTTGTAATCGCGTAACGAGCGTCAAGTCCGCCCTTTGAATGGGCGATGATATTCAGTTTTCCACAGCCCGTTTGATTAACGATTTCTTTGATTTTTCGGGCAAGCTCTTTCGCGCTGTCCTCAACGGAAAGCGCGCTCTGATTTTCGCCGTAAAAGACACGCGCCCCGTTTTCCTGCAAAGCGGCGGGTATTCTGCCCCAGTAGTTCATCAGTCTGCTGTCACGGAAAAAAACGCCGTGAACGAACAAAATCGGGTATTTGGTGGCGCATATCATCTTATCGTGTCGGCTTTTGTCAAGTTCAGCTCTCGCTGTTTCGGAAATCGCCTCACGACGGGTTTTGATGTAGATTATCATCAGCATAACAAGGTTCGCAACAGGTATCATTCCAAACAGAATACCCAGAACGCGGTGCTTAATCCGCAGCTGAACCGACGTGAGATACACACGGATTATTCCGTTCCAAAAAATAGCCGCCTCGCATAGTACAAGTACAATTCCGTAGGCTATATAAAAGCCGTAGTCTGTATCGCCCTCAATCAGCCGCTTAACGCAAACGGCGACAAACGGCACGTCAGCGGCGCAAGTAACCCAGAATGCGAGAATAAGTTCCGCGCCGTCACCCAGCACTTTCAGTCGTAACGTCGGGTATTTTTTCGCGCTCGGAAAAATGTTAAACACGACAAAATACGCAAACAGAACTATCCACACCGATATTTTAAGCGGCAAAGGCACGTTCGCCAGAATAAACGGCGAATTTATCGCGAACGCCAGAACCGAGAAATTCAGTATTCTTATCAATATATTTAAAATATTCTTCATATTTCAATTATACAACCGTTATTTGAATTTGTCAATATTTACTAATATATTTAATGTATTTTAAGATGTGCGATTGCAGATTTTTCCGGTATGATATGTGGGAAGAATTGCGGATTTTGGGAATAAAGCGCGAAATACGGAGAAAAATAGCGGTAATGGAGGTGCGGTATGAATATGATAAGCTGCGGCGAAAACTGCCGCTATCAGGTTGACGGATATTGCACGAGGAACATTCTCACGGTGAACAAACCTGTTTCAAATGCGGAATGTTGTTACTTTGAAAAAAGGTAGGGCGATGTGGTATGAAAAAATATGATAGGGCGGCTGTTCTCGTGATTGCCGTAACGTTGGTATTGAGTACGGGCTGTTTTTTATTGAGGGAGAGCGGCGGGAAAATTGTTGTTTTTGACGAAAGCCATAACGGAGATAACGAACCGTTGGCGGTTTATAACACGCCTTTTTCGCTTTCTCCCGCCGACACCGAACTACTACGGGAGGGTATCCGCCTGAAAAATCGGGTGGAAGTAACGAGAATTATCGAAGACCTGGGAATTGAATAAAATAATATCATCTGATTTTTATACGTTCGGTTAAATGTGATGAAAAATATTCAACATTTTCAAACGTAAAAATGTTGAAAAGCTGTTGAAAGCAATGCAAAAGTGAATAATTTTCAACAATTTCGGCTCATTTATACTCTTTTTTGCGCCGTACAGCCTTTTTTGTTGTTGAAAAGTTGGTTAAAAACGTGCAAAACTTATTCCAATGCAGTTTCCCACAGTTTGTCCATCTTATTTTTGTTGTCAAATAAGAGTTCCTGTCACTGAAAATCAACAAATCGTATAATTGACTGAAAATATTATGAAAGCCGCCGATGTAACACGGCGGCTTGTAATATTGAATTTACTGTTTTTCCTGTGAAATCAGCACGTTTTCAAAATCCGTACTAGGCATAGGTTTGTAATAGAAAAATCCTTGTATCATATCACAGCCCAGAGCTTTCAGGAAATCAACCTGTGTCTGCGTTTCAACGCCTTCGGATACGGTTTCGAGATTAAGGCTCTTTGCAAGCGATACCACAGACGTGATAACTTTTTTGTTCTTGTCTGTGAGGTCGTTCCTCAGGAAGAATCCGCCGTCAATTTTAAGCGTGTCAAACGGAAGCATTGTGATAAGATTAAGCGATGAATATCCCGAACCGAAATCATCTATGGATATGCGATAACCGTGTTCTTTAAACCACGACGCCACTTCTATCAGCTTTTCAAGGTTTTCCGTGAGAAGACTTTCGGTAATTTCAAGCTCGATATAGCGATGAGGAACTCCGATTCCGTCAACAAGCGCGTTGAATTTTTCGCAGAAGTCCTCGTCTGCCAGGTGACGGCGGGATACGTTAAGCGATATAAGCGGAACGTCTATGTTGCTGCGCAGCCACTTTGCAATATCGGCAACTGCACGGCGATAAATGGCGAAATCCATTTCGTTTATAAAACCGTTTTCTTCAAATATCGGCACGAACTTTCCGGGAGAGATTATTTCACCGTTTGGACGTATCCAGCGCACCAGAGCTTCAGCACCGACAACCTTTCCTGTTGAAATGCTGACTTTAGGCTGATAATAAACATGGAACTCGTTTTGTTCCAGAGCCGTGAACATATTTGCTTCAATACAGCGGCGCTCTTTGACCTTTTGGCGCATAACACCGTCATAGAACACCATTATATTCTCGTGATAGTACACCTGATCGCGGACGGTTTTCTGTGCGGCGATTGCGAGATCTACCGCGCCTATTATCCCGACGTTGTTGTCGTTCATATCACATACGCCCGCAAGCAGGAAGATATTCACTTGCATTTTCTCGTAGATCTGCTTCTGGATACTGCTCATCAGAAGGTTCATACGGCTTTTGAATTCCTCAACGTTGTTGTTTCTGAACAGCGCGGTAAATCTCGAACCGTTGGAACGGCACAGAAGTTCACCTGGACCTATGCAGCGCTGGAGAATTTCCGCCATTGCTATAAGAATGGCATTTCCCGTTTCATAGCCTTTTTCCTCGTTTACCCTGTTAAATTCGGCAATGTTGATAACAAAAACAAAAAGCCCCTGATTGTTGGTGCGGGATTTGGTGAGGCGTAATGCTTCGGCGGTAAATACGTTGAATGTCATAAGACCTGTAAGCGAGTCTGTCATCTGTATCTTGCCAAGACAGTCCGTTATATCGGTAGAACTTACGATATAGCGGGTTTCGCCGTTTATGTTGTCGCTTACCGAAGCGGTGACATCAAGCCATCTCTGCTCGTTTTCGCTGTAGTACGCCGAAGAAGCGAACATTGTTCCCATATGGTCAAGCTGCACTGCGGGACAGTTTTCGCATGGGGTATCGCGGCCGCGCATCTTTTTATAGCATATATCACCCACGTGAAGATCATAGTGTTTTGCGGCATTTCCGCCGATATCCTCAATAATAAATTTACCGGGTATGATTGAAAATCCTTCCACGCGATGATTGTCAAGCGCTGTGGTACGCAGACGCTTGCTGATATACTCCTCGTGCATATCCTGTATGAATGTAATGCCTTTTTCAAGGTCGTCTATAATGCAGATATCCTGTTCGCTGAGCTCAAAGCGGCTGTCAAACACCACTGCCAGCATTCCGCGCAAGGCTCCGTTGTATCGTATCGCGCGGCATTCCGCGCAAACAGCTCCATTTGTCAGTTTTATTCCCGCGTATTGTTCGCCCAGATTGTAAATTCGTATACTGTTTTCTTTTCCGAACGCTGCCGCAACGCTGTCTTCCGAACAGCTTATATCTATTCCGGGAGGATTCTTCTCGGAATTTTTGAACGAATTGTATGTGACATAGCGTTTACAATCGCTGTTGTCTTTGTAGAATGTGACAATATTGGAAGCGCCAATGTAAAGCCCCGCGGTTTTTATCGCTTCTTTTATCATCAGCGTCCGATCTTTCGGAGTGCATATCGCGTTGATGATAAGGTCGAATACTTTTGCCTGACCGCTCGATCGGCTCATTGAATTCGTTTCGCTGTCGATGTCGGGCAAGCGGCTGTAAAGCTTCATTGACATTGCCAGCGAATAATTCATAAAGCAGTCGCCGCCGCTCTGAACAGCCTCTGAGAGCGCTGTTGACGCCTCGTTGTAAATGTCCTCAAGTTTTTTGTTGATTTTAAATACAGATATACCTATGCTTACCGTAACAGGTTCTCCGTCATACAAATAATCGCGTACCGCGTCAATAACGCGCCGCGCTGTACGGTCGAGAGCCTTGCTTTCGGTGTATCCGAGGTACATCAGGAATTCTCCGTCGCGAACGTGTGTAACAAGACAGTCACGCTCTGTCGCGCTTATGCTGATAAGCAGCTTGGCAACGGTTTGCTGAATGTAATCTCCGTAATCCGGGCCAAGTTGGGCTTCAACGTCAAGGAATTTATCTATTCCTATGCACATAAGCGCGGCGTTGCTGTAGCAGTTTTTGCCGCTGCGTTTTTCGTTTATGCAGTTGCGGAACATCTCCGTGGAAAATGTCCCGGTGAGCGGATCGATCTGACTGTTTGTGTCATTGGTAATGCCGCCCTTTTCCTGTGTTACGTCCAAAGTGCGTCCCACAACCTTTACGGGATTTCCCTCATCGTCGTATACGGTTTTACCCTCGTATCTTTCCCATATGATATCGCAGTTGTCGTTGATTACGCGGATATCACAGCTGACTTCTCTTTCTCCGGCTTTCATAGCGTCGCAGAAAAGCTTGAATGTCGTCAGATCCTCAGTACAGACTATTCCCCAGCTTATCATTGAATCACGGAAATGCACGATCGGTTCCAGAGAATTTTCATATCTCCCGTTAAGCTTTTTGTATTGATAGCTAGTGTCAGAGGCAATATCATATTCCCAGAGCCCGAAGTTTGTATACTCCGATGAGATCATGGTCCGTATCTTTTCGGCCTGAAGAGCAATATTCAGTCTTTTAATTTCTTGTTTCGCGTTTTCATATTCTGTCGTCAGGTTTTCGGACACATCGTTCACCTCACTTAAAAGCGTCTTTTAAACTTAATTTTTTCCTTACTATGGCGCACAAAAACAACCGCCTATATAGTAATTATAACTTATTACAATCAACTTGTCAAGCGGTTGTTAAATTTTGTGATATTTGCATAAATTCAGCTTGTCAAAATGCGGTGTGCTGAATTGTTTTTTTGGTGAATATTACTCACTTTGAGCAGTTCCATCGGGATTTTGTGTATTTTTGTCGTTGTTTTCTTCAAGTTCTTTGAACCAAAGTTCCTCAAAATCCTTGAACGGCATAGGCTTTGCGAAGTAATATCCCTGAATAAGATCGCAGTTTTTTTCTGCCAGGAACTCAACCTGATCAAGAGTTTCAACACCCTCGGATATGACGTGCATATCAAGCTTTTTCGCGAGGTCGATAACGGTCGTGATTACTGCGCGGCCTTTATCACTGTTTACAGTGCCGTTGAAAAACTCGCGGTCAATTTTAACAACATCGGCGGGAATATCTTTCAGCATATTCAACGACGAATAACCCGAACCAAAGTCGTCAATCGAAAGTTGGAATCCGATGTCGTGAAGTTTCCGCATTACCCGCAACAGAAGGTCGGCGTTTTCCGTAAACACCGTTTCGGTAAGCTCCAGCTCGATATACTCGTAAGGAATGGCATATTTATCAACGATTTCGCGCAGTCTCCATATAAAATCATCATGCGTTAGGTGAACGCGCGACATATTTACGGAAATAACAACGGGAGTTATGCCGTTGTCCAGCCAGCTTCTCATGGTTTTGCAAACTTCTTCGAGAATGAAGAAGTCAAGCTCCACAACAAAGCCGTTTTTCTCCGCGATGGGGATGAAATCATTCGGGAAAACAAATCCAAATTCGGAGCTTTTCCAGCGGATAAGTGCCTCGCCGCCTTCTATACGGCGGGATTTCGCGCCGTATTTCGGCTGGATATAGCACATAAATTCGTGGTTTTCCAAAGCTGACGGCATTGCGTTTTCAAAATCCTTTTCGCGCAGAGCTTTTTCGCGTATTTTACCGTCATAAAACGCGATGGCGTTGCTGTGCATACCTTTTATTGTCTTTTTGGCGATGTTGCAATGGTCTATAGCGACGTTGAAGTTTACAAGACCGTACTTGGTAACGCATTGTTCCAACCGGCACACACCCGCGCTGAAAAATACGGGATAGGAAACGTAAAGCGAGTTTCTGCGTTCAAACTCATCAAAAACGCTGTTCAAACGGTTTGTGATGTCGTTGTCGGACGCTCCGAAAACACAGCAGGCAAAGTTGTCGTCGGAAATACGCGCGTATGTTTCGCCGCTTTCCATCTGGTCGCCAAGCGTTTTGTAGACGCGCTCCAGCATATTGTTGCCTTCTTCATAGCCGAGCCTGTCATTTATGAATTTGAACTTGTCAATATCGAATACGATAAGTGCCCAGTTTGCAGAGCCGAGTTTCTTTATGGACTTCAAAGAGTTATCGATAAAGCTTTTCTTCGTCAGTCCGCCCGTAAGCATATCTATTTCGGAGCGACGCTTGTTTTTCAGAACAATAATAACGATTACCGTTACGGTAATAAGTACCGGACCCGCAATTATTATTACGGGAAGCAAATCGAAAGACTTTTGTTTGGTGGCTGTATTTTCCTTTATTCCCGCAATATTATACACATCGGAAATCAAATCCGCTCCGTTTATTGCCGCCAACGTATATTCGGTTACACCGCACAGTCCTTTGTCTTCCTGGCGCAATGCGAAACACTCCGAGGTAGAACCGGGCAGTACTTTTAATATCTCAAGGTCGGGATATCCGTTGTTTTTCATGTACATTGCTTCGTAGCTTGTGATACATGCGGCGTCGCATTTTCCGCTTTCCGTAAGCTGACAAATGCTATCCGTATTCGGCACGAAAGTGAAGAAAGCGTCGGGGTACAGATAATTCAGCGAAGTTATCGCTTCATTTCCGTTCTTTACGGCTATCTTTGCTATGGATTCCGTGTCACAGTCCTTTTTGCCCGCCAGTACTATCGGTGATGAAAGTACGGAATTTGTTATGTAGAAGTTGGGGTATTTTGACACATCATTCGGCGATATTCCGCCGTATATCATATCAACTTCCTTGTCGCTCAGTGCCGAAATACATTCGTTTAGATTGTTGTACGTTCTGACATTGATTTTAAGCCCTGTTATTTCGCTGTATTTTTTTACGATCGAGCCGATCATTTTTTCAAGCGTGCCATTTGTTCCGTTATAACTTTCCAGGGAATCCGCCTCAAGGTTATATCCGAGAGTTACTGAGGAATGGCTCTTTATGAAATCGTTTTCAATTGCGGTGTAAGCGAATTTCTGCGAACCGTAATTGGTAACGCGCCGTTCGTAGACATCACCGTAGAATGTCGGTTGTTCCGAAAACAGCGATGACAGACCGTTCGCCAGCCTTGAGAGGGAATCTTTGTCAGAGGATCTGACAACACAGTATCCCGGAACAGCAGGGAACTGATACACTATTGTTTCATTCATCCAAGGATCAAAGCAGTCTTTCACAACAGCGTCTATCTCCCCGGAGATGAAAGCGCTGGACATTACATCTTCATCACTGTAAGGAACAAAATTCGCCCCTTCGATTTCGCTGTATATAAACCTGTCGTTCTTGAAATAATTCTGTTTATAATCGGCAAGATAGCCTATATTCATACGGCGGATAGCGGAAACATCATTAAAGATAGTGCCGCTCCTTTCGCCTTTGTCATAGACATAGACCGCGCTGAACTTTGGAACAAGCGAAACCCCCGCTTTGGTGAACAGCTCTTCGTTTGAACCGCCCAATTTGTTTTCGTAAAACGCTCGTTCGCTTTCCGTAACGCAGGGGATCATATCGATCTCGCCGTTTTTCAGCATTTCAAACAGCTCGTCTGGTGTTCCTTCGACATACTCGTATTTATCATCGGTATATTTTGAGAGAGCGTTGAAATAATCGCAAGCCAGACCGGAAAAATTGCCGTTTGTATTATCAACGCCGAACAAGTGGTTGGCACCGATTTTGATTGTACGGACACTCGGTGCTGCGAAAACATTCGTAATCGGTAATATCAAAAAAAGCACAAGAAGCAACGCAGTGCAGATGACCGCCGCGTTTTTGTTATGTTTTTTTATCATTATACTCTTTCCTCCGAAAGATAAACCGTCCAAATTACTGACGGCGCAAATTAATCTACTTTAAATTATATCATTTTTTAATAAGTTTTTCAAGAGGAATAGCAAAAAGTTTTCATAAAAAAGAATAGCATTTGTAAAATTTGTGTATATTGCACAGTTTTGACGCCGGAAATTTGCAATTATTGACATCCGCTCGGTATCAACAAAAAATATAAATAGCACTTGACTAATCGGTAAAAATGTATTATAATAAACAAGTATAGGTAAAATATCGGCTTGTGCCGCAAGAATTAAGAAACGGAGTGAAATTTATTTGAAAAGCAAAATCGGAAAACCCGTGTTTTTCGTCGTCTTTTTTCTGATAATCGCGTTTACTCTGCTGTCCACAATGGGCATCAGCACATATAACGGAGATATCAAGAAATCATACATCTGGGGAATAGACGACATTCGCTGGGGAATAGACATAAGGGGCGGTGTAAACGCAACATTCAAGGTTCCCGATGATTATGCCGCGGAGCATACGATCACTGAGGACGACCTGAACGCCGCTAAATCAATTCTCGAAACACGTCTGGTCAACAAGAACATAAACGATTATGACGTTTACGTTGATTCGGCAACAAGATCTATTATCGTACAATTCCCGTGGCAGAGCGGAGATAACTCGTTCGACCCGGAACAGGCCGTTCGCGAAATCGGCGAAACTGCTCTGCTTACCTTCCGTGAAAAGCACGAGGTTGACGAAAACGGTCTGCCTACGGGCGATACCGAAAATATCATTCTCACGGGCGCGGACGTTGAAGGCGCAAAAGCGGGTTATCAGAAAACGGACAATAATTCCACGGGTCAGTATATCGTTCAGCTGAATTTTACGTCCGATGGTGTTAAGAAGTTCTCGGAAGCGACAGGAAAACTTGTCGGAGATTACATTTCCATCTGGATGGACGATACCTGCATAAGCTATCCTACAGTTAATAAGCAGATAACCGACGGAAACGCGTACATTGAGGGGAATTTCACCGCCGACGAGGCAAACGACCTCGCGAACAAGATAAACGGCGGCGCACTGCCGTTCAAGCTTGAAATAGACAGCTTATCCACCATTTCCCCGATACTCGGTACGGGCGCGCGTGACGCAATGGCTTTGGCGGGACTTATCGCGTTTATTCTTATCGCGATATTTATGATTATCTATTACAGACTGCCCGGTTTTGTGGCTGTTGTAGCACTTACCGGTCAGGTTGCTGGTATGTTCGCGGCTATTACGGGATTTTTCGGATTCAATTCCGCAAGCTCGCTTACGCTCCCCGGTATCGCGGGTATTATACTCTCAATCGGTATGGGTGTTGACGCAAACGTTATCTCGGCGGAACGTATCAAGGAAGAGCTGAAAGCGGGACGCACGATTGACGGTGCGCTGAAAAATGGTTTCTCGCGTGGATTTACCGCGATTCTCGACTCCAACCTCACCGTAATTATCGTTGCGCTTATACTTATGGCAGTATTCGGAACGTGGTTCGGTGCGACAACAGAGGGTACGGTTTATTCGTTCGGTTACACCTTGCTCGCGGGCGTTATTATGAACTTCATAATGGCTTGCTGGGCAACTCGTTTGATGACAATTGCGCTGTCAAAGTTCAAGTGCTTCAGAAAACCCGGTTTCTACGGCGTATCGAAAGCCGAACTGCAAAATATCGATACCGAAAAAGGCAAGGATACTGTTAAGACTATTGATGTCAAGGCGAAAACCAACATTGATTTTGTCGGCAAGAGAAAGATTTTCGTAATCATTTCTGCGTCAATAATCGCGCTTACCGTTGTGTTCTCGTTCGTTCTCGGAGT
>JALEQE010000101.1 GCA_022766825.1 Oscillospiraceae bacterium
CGTAACGCTTACCTGAAGCAGACTGACAAGAAGTATCGAAAAGCTCGCGAACGACATCACGAAATTCTTCCAAACCGAAGATACGCCTTTTTTGACGAGGTAGGTCACATTATTACTCTTCATAATAATCACTGCCTCCCATCATTTCATCAAAGGTTATCGAACCCTTATCCAGATTGATGATACGTCCGCCGAAATATCTTACAAGCTCATGCTCGTGAGTTATCATAATAACGGTCGTACCGCAGCGGTTTATCTCCTTCAGAAGACCCACAAGCTCATACGATCTCTTGGGATCGAGGTTGCCGGTAGGCTCATCGACGATAAGCAGACCGGGATCGTTCGCAAGCGCGCGCGCAATCGCAACACGCTGCTGCTCGCCGCCAGAAAGTTCCCTCACCTTGTGTTTCGCTTTCGGACCAAGCTCCACCAGATTAAGCACATACGGCACTCTCTGACGTATCGTTTTGTTGGAACTGTCCGCAACACGAAGTGCGAACGCCACATTCTCATACACCGTATAATCCTGTATAAGGCGGAACTCCTGAAAAACCACTCCTATGGAACGTCGAAACATCGCGATTTTGTTTCCTTTAAGCGTTCCGAGATTACGTCCGTTCACGAATACTCTCCCCGAACTCGGCGTTATCTCGCGCATCATAAGCTTCATAAGCGTGGATTTTCCCGCTCCGCTTTCCCCCACGATAAAAACAAATTCCCCATCGTTTATGTGGAGGTTAATATCCACCAAAGCGTCAACGCCGCTTGAATAATGCACGTTGACGTTTTTCATATCAACCATAATACACCCCCGTACTTTGCCAAACGGCGCATTACGCCGCTGATAACATAAGGCTTTTTTCTATCTTTAACAAGCCTACGGCAACACCGCATAATTATTGTCGTTCGATTGCGCCGTCAGATTTTACGACAGGTTGTACAAATTGAGCGCAGACGGGCTGACGCCCATCAAGCGAAATTTGTGCAAGATGTCGGAAAATATGCAAGCAAGCGGACGGCAAAGGCATTAGCCGTTAAATGTGCGGTGTTGTCTATACAAGCCGCAAGGCAGACCTCGAAACACATTGCACCGCCGTTTCGGAGCCTGCCGTGAAATATTGTAATCAGAACTTGGTGGGATTTGCCGCCAGATATTTCTTAACCATAAGCGCGATTTTAAAGATTATCGCATGGTCGAACTCCCGCAGATCCAGTCCCGTCAGTTTCTTAATCTTATCAAGACGATAAACCAGCGTATTTCTGTGAACGAACAGCTTTCTTGACGTTTCCGAGACATTCAGGCTGTTCTCAAAGAACTTCTGAATGGTGAAAAGTGTTTCGTGATCAAGGCTCTCGATAGAATTTTTCTTGAACACTTCCTTGAGGAACGTCTCGCAAAGCGTTGTGGGCAGATGATAAATAAGTCTTGCAATACCAAGATTATCGTAAGATACTATGTTCTTGTCCGTGTCGAACACCTTACCGACTTCAAGAGCCGTCTGAGCTTCCTTAAACGAGCAGGCAAGCTCCTTGACGCCGAGAACAGGCGTTCCGATTCCGACATTCACCTTCGTGAAGAACTCGCCCGAAAGCGTGTCCGAAATGCTCCGCGCCAGCTTTTCAAGGTCTTTGACGTCGAGGTTGTTTTTGACTTCCTTGACAAGCACAATATCATTTTCCGTGATATTGAAAACGAAATCCTTGTTCTTGTCCGGGAAAAGGTTTTGAATAACGTCATAAGCGGAAACATCATTCGCCGATATAACGCTTATTAGGAAAACAACTCTGCTTATATCGCCGTTGAAATGCAACTCACGCGCCTTGAGGCTTATATCGCCGGGAAGCACGTTATCCAGGATTATGTTCTTGACAAAATTGTTTCTGTCGTACTTTTCGTCATAATACTGCTTTATACCGGCAAGAGAAATAGCAATAAGGCCGGCATATTTCGAGGCAGCGTCGTCCGTACCCTCTACAAACACCGCGTAATCTGGCTTTATATGAACTCCGAACGGCTTGTAGGTATATCCGTCGCGGATAAACGACTCGTGCGAATCGTTAAGCTCGGTTGCGAAAAAATCGCTGCCGCCGCCGACTCTCGTAAGATCACTGCACGCGACGATAGTTCCGTTCTCGTCAATAACGCCGATAACCCTGTTGACCGTATCCTTCATCTGATGAACGATCCCTTGAAATAGTCTGTTTGACATCTGTTACTACCTCTTTCTGACATTACCGCATTTTCCGCGCATTACTGCGCCGATAACTTGAAAATATGGTTTGATAAGGTTAAAACCGCAGAATTTCGTTGTCAAAATGCACAGTCTTAACAATAAAATTTTGTATCTATCTCTATTGTACTAAAAAAGCACAAAAAAATCAACCCCTTTTTATATAAAATGTAAAATTTTCTTGTTTTTTTCACCTATACTTGAAATTTTCTTAGAAATGTAATATAATATATTATATATGTATATCTTGATGAAACGAGGCTGAAATAATGAACAAAGGAAAATATTATATTACCACTCCGATATATTATCCGTCGGGAAATCCGCATATCGGACACTGCTATACAACGGTCGCGTGCGATACCATCGCGCGTTTCAAGCGTCTGGAAGGCTATGACGTAATGTTCCTTACGGGAACGGACGAGCACGGCGTGAAGATCGAACAGAAAGCAAAGGAAAAAGGCATTACTCCGAAAGAATATGTAGACCCTATTGTCGCGAACTTCAAAAAGCTTTGGGAAACAATGGACATAAGCTACGACCGCTTTATCCGTACAACCGATGAATACCACGTCAAATCCGTACAAAAGATATTCAAAAAGCTGTACGACAAAGGTCACATCTACAAGGGCGAATACACGGGCAAATACTGCACACCGTGCGAGAGCTTTTGGACGGAATCGCAGCTTGACGAAAACGGCTGCTGCCCCGATTGCCACAGACCCGTTGTTGACGCTCACGAAGAGGCGTATTTTCTAAAAATATCAGCTTACGCGGACAAAATTGAGAAATTTCTCACCGAAAGCGATTATTTGCAGCCGAAAAGCCGCGTAAACGAAATGATAAACAACTTCATAAAGCCGGGACTTGAAGACTTGTGCGTTTCGAGAACGTCTTTCACCTGGGGCATTCCCGTGGAATTTGATCCGAAACACGTTGTTTACGTGTGGATTGACGCTTTGACGAACTATATAAGCGCACTGGGTTATGAAAATGACGAATACAACGATTTTGAAAAATACTGGCCCGCAGACCTGCATATGACGGCAAAGGAAATCGTGCGTTTCCACTCGATTGTGTGGCCGATTATGCTGATGATGCTTGATTTGCCACTGCCGAAACACCTTTACGGTCACGGCTGGATAAACTTCAACGGTCAGAAAATGTCGAAATCCATCGGAAACGTAATAGATCCTTTCGTCCTAGCGGAACGTTACGGCTCCGATTCCGTGCGCTATCAGATACTGCGCGATATGCCATACGGCAGCGACAGCAACTTCTCGAACGAGATAATGATAAGCCGCATAAATACCGACCTCGCGAACTCGCTGGGCAATCTGGTATCACGCACAGTCGCAATGGCGGACAAATATTTTGGCGGAACGCTCCCGACCGACCGCGAACCCGCCGAAATCGACAATGAACTTATCAATATGGCGAAGAGCCTTTGCGGTAATGTTTCTCCGCTAATTGAAGAAGCACAGTTATCAAAAGCGCTTGAAGAAATATTCAAGGTAATAACGCGTGCAAACAAGTATATTGACGAAACGGAGCCGTGGGTTCTCGGCAAGGACGAAAGCCGAAAAGCGCGCCTTGCAACGGTGCTTTACAATCTGCTTGACACTATCCGTATTTGTTCCGGTTTGCTTTATGCGTTTATGCCGAAAACAATGCCGAAAGTTTGGGAGCAGATAGGCGCAGAGAAATCCGCTACCGAATACGATACTCTCGGAAAATTCGGAGTACTTCCTGCAAACGTTACCGTTCACAAGGGCGAGGCTCTTTTCCCGAGAATTGATGCGGAAAAGGAAATTGATGAACTTAACAAGCTCATCGCTCCGCAGAAAACGATCCGCGAGGACGAAGACCTCGACAAAGCAAATATAATCAATATAGACCAATTCGGCGAAGTAAAACTCCGCAGCGGAGAAATTACCGCCTGCGAAAAGGTTAAGAAGTCGAAAAAGCTGCTGAAACTCACCGTTGACGACGGGCGAAATGGCAGACAGATCGTTTCGGGTATCGCAAACTGGTACGAGCCCGAAGACCTCATCGGAAAGAAAATCGTTTTTGTTGCGAACCTCGCGCCCGCAAAGCTTTGCGGAGAACTCTCCGAGGGTATGATACTCGCGTGCGACGCGGGCGATGACGATGTGAGAGTACTGTTCCTCGACAAGGATGTGCCGAACGGCAGTACGATCAGATAACGGACAGATAAGCAGGACACAAGCCGATCCCACGGAAGGGGGTTATGAAGTATGGATATTTCAAGAATAGCCGATATAGGTACAATAAGCCAGACAAGCCAAACGCGTTCGGTTGAACACCGCACGGAAAACAAAGGCTCATCTCTGGCGTCGGAACATACCGACAAATTCGTAAAAAGCGAGGCTATGTTCACCCCCGCCTACACAAAAAAATCGGCGCAGAAACAAGCGTCGGACAATAATCTTTCACAGCGCGAGAACGCCGAAAATACCGTTGATAAGGTTGACGCGGAAACCGCGAAAGAAAATCACGGAACGCTGATGACAAAGGGCATAAGCCACATTATCCGCGCAATGTTTGTAAAACAGGGCGAGATTTTGTCGGGGAATGTTCCGTCAGTCGGAGCAAAAATGTACGCGGAAGAGCTTTTAGATCAACTCCGCGCGCTTTACGGCAACTCCTCCGCTGAGGAAAACACTCCCGAATACTGGCAGCCCGACGAAACGGCGGCTCGACTGTTGACGTTCTTTGACGCGGTGAGCGTCGAGGGAGAGGATAAAATGCCGCTTCTGGAAAGCTCGTTTTTGTCTGCGTTCAACGATACGGAACAGCTTTTCGGCGGAAGAGGACGTTTGCCGCTTGAAAGCTACGAAACCAAAAAGCTCGTTATGGACAGCTATTTCAATGGGGCGGCATAATAAATATGGGAATTTTTGATACACACGCGCACTATTATAAAGAGGATTTCGGTGAGGACTTGGAAAAAGTTCTCGCCGATTTGCCGCATAAAAATGTGGAAAAAGTACTCGCGATAGGGTGTGATTTTCCGTCAAGCGAGGAACAAATCGAACTTGCGGCGCGGTATGATTATATTTACGCGGCTGTGGGTATTCACCCCGAAAACGCGGTGGAATTGTCGGACGATTGGGAAATCCGACTAGAAAATCTTCTGAAACGCGATAAAGTTGTCGCTTTGGGAGAAATCGGACTTGATTATCACTACCCCGAACCGCCGAAAGATATTCAGAAAACGGTTTTTGTAAAACAGCTTGAAATCGCGAAACGGCTTGACGTTCCCGTTGTGATACATTCACGCGACGCGTCGGGCGATACGCTCGAAATACTGAAAGAATACAAGCCGCGCGGTGTTGTGCATTGTTTTTCGGGAAGTCCCGAAACTGCTCGGGAAATAATCAAGCTGGGAATGTATATCGGTTTTACGGGCGTTCTTACGTTCAAGAACTCGAAAAAAGCACAGGCGGCTTGCGAAACCGTTCCGATAGACCGACTTTTGCTTGAAACGGACTGCCCGTATATGGCGCCCGTTCCGCACAGGGGCGAACGCTGCGACAGCTCTATGATAGCGTTCACCGCCGCGAAAATGGCGGAAATAAAGGGCGTTTCGGCAGAAGAAATGATTGAAATCGCTCGGCAAAACGGAGAAAGGCTGTTCTTTAATGATAAGTTATAAAATAGCAACACCCGATGATGTTGATGATTTTATAAATCTCCGGATTGAATTTGAATGTTGTATGTACAACAGCGACGATAAATCTCAATTTATAGGCGCGTTTTCACAAGCAACGGAAGATTTTTTCAAAAACTGCAACCATACCACCGCGCTTGCCTATGACGGCGAAAAAGCAGTTGGTTGCGCTACATTATGTTACATTACGGTTATGCCGACGGCAAACAGGCTTTCGGGAAAGCGGGCGCATTTAATGAACGTATTTGTAAAGCCCGAATACCGCAGGCAAGGAATTGCGAGCCGACTTGTACAAATGCTGATTGAAAACGCGAAAGAGCGCGGAGTAACTCTCATTTCACTTGACGCAACCGAAAACGGCAGACCGCTTTATAAGTTGCTCGGATTTGAGGACAATAAGAAGAATATGAGTTTGGATTTGTGACGGAGGATATATGGATACTGACGGCAGTCGAAGTAGTAACAACGAAAAAGAACACAAAGCAGCGCGGGTTCTGCTTGCGCCGCTGATATGGCTTGACAAGGGGCTTTCGGCTCTGTTAAAAAAGGCTCTCGGAGCGAATTTCGCGGATGTTTCCGAAGAGGAAGTTCGCGACCTTGTGGGCGCGCTCGCAAAAGACGAGGACGACGACAGCATTGAGGAACAGTCGGCGGAGATGATAAACAACATCTTTGAATACAACGACCTCACCGCCGCCGACGTTATGACGCACCGTACGAATATTGTCGGCGTGGACATAAACACGATAACGCTTGATGATTTGATTTATCTTGCGTTGGATATGGGATTTTCGCGTATCCCCGTTTACGAGGATACGGTTGACAAAATAATCGGTATTATTATCGTGAAAGACCTGCTATGCCTTATCGGAAAGGACGATTTGTCGGATTTCAACATTAGGGACTTTATCCGCGATGTTAGTTTCATTCCCGAATCGCAGACCTGCCCCGATATTTTCAAAACACTCACCTCCCTAAAATCGGGAATGGCGGTTGTTGTGGACGAATACGGCGGCACGGCAGGCATTGTAACTCTGGAAGATATTATCGAAGCCGTTATGGGAAATATTCAGGACGAATACGACGACGAAAAACAACAGATAACTAAAATCGGCAGTGAAGTCTATGACATTGACGGCGAGGCGGACCCCGACGATGTTTTCGGACTTTTCGGAGTGAAACTCCCCGAAGATCACGAATATCAGACTATTTCGGGATTTATCACGGACAAACTCGGTTATATCCCCGAAAACGTGGGCATAAAGCCGCCGATTGTCGAATACGAAAACGTTAAACTTGTTGTTTTGCAGATTGAGGACAGAAATATCGTGAAAGTCCGCGCGATTAAAGAACATACCACAAATAAATCGATTAAGAAAGAAAATGAATGAGAATGACGAAAAAACAACGCGCTCTTGAAATTATAGAACGTCTGAAAAAAGAATACCCCGATGTTAAGTGCGCGCTGACTTACGAAAAACCGCACGAACTTCTGATTGCGGTGCGTTTGTCAGCGCAATGCACGGACAAACGGGTCAATCTGGTAACGCCTGCGCTTTTCGAGCGTTTTCCGAGTATAGAAGCATTCGCGGAAGCGTCCGTTTCGGAAGTGGAAGAATATATAAAATCCTGCGGATTGTTTCACACAAAAGCGCAGGATATTATTGAAATGTGCAGAATGTTGCGAGATATTTACGGTGGAAAAGTCCCCGATACGATTGAGGAGCTTGTGAAACTTCCCGGAGTGGGACGCAAAACCGCAAACCTGATTGCGGGCGATTTGTACGGCAAACCCGCAATGGTATGCGATACTCACGTTATACGTTTAACGAACAGACTGGGACTTTCCGAGGGAAAAGACGCTGTTCAGGTTGAAAAACAGTTGCGAGCGATCGTTCCCCCCGAAGAAGGATTGATGATGTGTCACCGTCTGGTGTGGCACGGTCGGCTGGTGTGTTCGGCACGTGCGCCGAAGTGCGAGGAATGCGCGCTGAAGGATTTATGCAGGACAACGGGAAAAGCACGGTGATAACTTAACGAACCGGGGCGCGGTTAGCCGCGCCCCGGTTCGTCAAAGTATTGTAGGTGAATTATCGCTTATTTCAGCGCATTTCCCGACTTGAAAGCGTCGCCGACTTTTTCTCCGAGCTTATAATAGCCGTGACCGAGCGGGTCGTAAACTATGGGGGCGATTTTGGTGATGTCGGGTGTATCGCCGCTGAAACCGCATTCGCAAAGCGAAACGTTCTTGATTTTTCCGATGTATTTGTTACCCGGAAGAACTTCTTTGAGTTCACATTCAAGGCAAAGCGGCAGTTCGTTTATAACAGGCGCGTTTACAAATTCGCTTTTCGTTACCGTAAATCCCGCTTTTTCGAGTTTGTCGGGAACTTCTTTTCCCGAAACCAAACCGACATAATCACATTCAACCGCTTTTGCGGAGTTCGCGATTGAAACGGTGAACGCCTTTGTATTGGCAATGTTGTCGGTTGTCTTGTGAGAGCCAAGCTCAATCATAATTTCGTCCGAACCACAAACGCCGCCCCAAGCCGCGTTCATTGCGTTCGGTTTACCGTTCTCGTCATAAGTGGCGATAATCATTACGGGCTGCGGGATAAGTAGCGGTTTTACTCCCAGATTCTTGCGCATAATAATCTACTTCCTTTCAAAACTTTATGATAACATTATAAACCTATTTTTCGCCGATGTCAAGTGGTTGTTTTCACCCTTGACTTTTCTGGGCAGTAATGATATAATTTAGATAATAAAATCTGACAAATCGGCAACAAAGGAGAAAACATGAAAGTTTATTTGTATTCAGGAGCAATGGATAAAATCAAGAAAAGCGGCGTTGGAAGAGCAATTTTTCATCAACAGAACGCTTTGAGCAAAAACGGCGTGGAAGTTGTTGACAACATTAACGATGCTGACGTTGTTCACATCAACACTATATTTCCGAAATCATTCGAGCTTGCGAAGGAACTTCGTAAAAAAGGAGTTCCGGTCGTATATCACGCTCACTCGACAAAAGAGGATTTCCGAAATTCTTACATAGGCGCGAATGCTGTTTCAGGCATATTCAAAAAGTGGATAAGCAAATGCTATTCGCTGGGTGATGTTATAGTTACGCCGAGCGATTATTCAAAAAGTCTTCTGCGTGGGTACGGAATAAAAAACAGAATTTTTGTAATCTCAAACGGAATAGACTTGGGAGATTATATCCGTAGTGAGGAAGCGGGAAAGAGATTCCGCAGGAAATTCGGTTTTTCAGACGATGATAAGATTATCGTTTCCGTAGGTCTGCTGATGAAAAGAAAAGGCGTTGATGATTTTGTCGAGCTTGCCCGAAGACTTCCTCAGTATAAATTTGTGTGGTTCGGTGATGCTGATATGAGATTTGTCGGCAAGGAGATACGAAACGCCGTAAAAACCGCGCCGAAAAACTGCATTTTCGCAGGATATGTAAAAAAACCAACGTTGCAAGCAGCTCTTTCGGGGAGCAATTTGTTTTTGTTCCCTTCTCGTGAGGAAACAGAGGGTATTGTGGTGCTTGAAGCTCTTGCTATGAAAACGCCCGTACTTCTGAGGGACATTCCCGTTTACGGAAACTGGCTGAAAAATGGTGTGAACGGATATGCCGCTAAAGATATTGACGAATTTGAAGAACTCACCGTCAAAATACTTGAAGGCGAATTACCCGATCTCACGGAAGAAGGATACAAATCGGTAAGTGAAAAGAGCATAGAAAAAGTGGGTGCGGAGCTTATCAAAGCATACGAAAAAGCTATTGAAATATGTTCACTAAGAAACGGGAAAAATCCCGAAAAGAATGAAAATCAAGTTCAATAAGCGGCAAACTAAAGGCAATACCGCACAGAGATTGTGCGCATATTGCGCCGTCAGATTTATAGTGCGTTCGCCTTTTTGTGCGGCACGTCCTGTGCCGCTTGGGCGAACGCCTTCCGACTTCGTGTCGGTGGCAGATTGTACAAATTGAGCGCAGGCGGGCTGGTCTGTCGGTCAGCCCCTCTGGCACTGCGTGCCACCTCCCCCAGCAGGGGGAGACACGCCCGTCAAGCGAAATTTTGTGCACGCATTATGCGCTTCGCGCAAAACGCTATGACGGAAAATATGCAAGCAAGATGCGTACAAAGCCGTAAGGCGTTCTTTGTGCGGTGTTGCCTTAATTATATCATTTTTCCATATATTTGTCAATAACAATTCAATGTTCAAAACAACTATTCTGCTGATCATTTATTGTTTATTGTAATAATCAATTCCTCTATCAGGATTGAAATAAGTACGCAGATAACCATCTGTTGAAACAATAACAAATTCGTTTGTGCTTTCAACATAATAAACATCATCGCCGTCTTCTTTTTCTGTTTTATGCAAAGCGTTAGGATTATTTGGAACGGCAGCCGCCGCTTTTTCGTACTCCTCGGGAGAGGAAAATCCCATATCTATCCC
>JALEQE010000112.1 GCA_022766825.1 Oscillospiraceae bacterium
AACAAGGCTGACAAACATATCCGGAAAAACGCCCGGTTTTCCTTTCAGAACTTCCGACAATGAACGACCTTTCTGTACCTCTTCGTAGATATCCAGCAACACGGCTTTTGCCTTTTTGTTTTCCTGCTGATCCTGAAGTATGTACAAGGCTCTTACGAGCGACAGACCGGCACCTGTCATTGAAGCTAACTGACGGCTTATGAATGAAACTTCATGCGTCTTGAACTTGTACTTGACATCCGCGACTCCCTCGCCGAGATCCTTGTAATTGGTGACAAAAAGATTACGCGATTTCAGTTTTATCTGAAGATCTTTATAATCTTCTGCCATTTCCGTGCCTCTTATGGTGCGTCCGCTGACATCGGTAGCGACATAAGAATATTTATTCACCTGAAAACCTCCGTTCCCCAACAACCGATGTTGTGAAATCAAGCGGTAGTTATTGATTTTGGGCAGAATTACCCTATCCGCTTGTTTAATATATTAATTATAACACAAATATTAAGTTTTTTCAAGATGTTTTATTAAATTTAAAATAATTTTGTGATAAAACCCAGTATAATTTATGTAGAAATTCAACCACAATTTATGTGCAAATTGTCTAAAATATATTCGGATTGATGAAAACGGCGTTTACACAGAGTGCGTGTCAATTTGCAGAATTATTTGTTCTGTCGGGGAAATGTTATTGATTTTATAATAATAATGTGCTATAATATAAGCAAATTTAAAATACATTTTACGGACAATCGGACTTAATCCGAAAAGGAGCAGATTATGATTGACAAAACACTGTTAAAAAACGACTTTGAAGACATAATGCGCGAATCGCATTTTTCAGGTGGGAGAAAAACACCCGTACAGCTTCACAACACGCTTGCCAAAGCAATAATGAAACAGGCGGTTCCGATGATGAAATGCTGTGAGCCGAGTGGCAGAAGCGCGTCATATCTTTCTATGGAATTTCTTATGGGGCGCGCGGTTTACAATAACATTCTGTGTCTGGGACTGCACGACTATGCCGAAGAACTTTTGAACAGCGTGGGCGGTAGCCTGTCGGATTTTGAGGAAATTGAGGACGCGGCTCTCGGAAACGGCGGTCTGGGACGGCTTGCGGCTTGTTTCCTTGACAGCGCGGCTACTATGGAACTCCCATTGAGAGGTTACGGCATACGTTATAAATATGGTCTTTTCCGGCAGACAATTGAGGACGGCTTCCAGAAGGAATACGCCGATGACTGGACAAAGTTCGGCGATCCGTGGAGCGTTCGTGTTGAAGACGAGGCGGTTACGGTTCACTATGCCAACTGCGATGTGAAAGCAGTTCCTTATGATATGCCGATTTTCGGCTACAAGAACGATTTCGCGGGAACACTGCGTCTGTGGCAGGCGGAATCGCTGAATGAGTTTGATTTTGCGGCATTCAATCGCGGAGAATATCTTGAAGCATCCAAAGGTCAGATTGAGGCGGAGAACATTTCCTGCACGCTTTATCCGAATGATGATACGAAAGAGGGCAAACTTCTGCGCCTGAAACAGGAATACTTTTTCAGTGCGGCTTCTATGGCGGATCTGGTTCGCCGTCATTTGGCGGCGGGAAGAAAAATCGAAACGTTTGCCGAATATAACACCGTTCAACTGAACGATACCCACCCCGTTATTTCTATTCCCGAACTTATCAGAATATTCACCAAGGAATACGGAATGTCTTTCAAGCAGGCATTTGAGATTGCTCGGAATACGTTTAACTATACAAATCACACCATTATGGCGGAGGCTCTTGAAAAATGGGGCGCGGATCTTGTTGAGGAGCTTCTGCCCGATGTATACGCAATTATTCTTCAGATAAACGAGGAGTTTATTTCTGATATGTACCGCCGCGGTATTCCGCGCGAGCGTATTGAGAGTATGCAGCCTGTTGCAGGCGGTACGGTTCATATGGCGAAACTTGCTATTTACAGCTCACGCTTTGTAAACGGCGTTGCGAAGATACACACGGATATCCTCAAAAATACCGCTTTACACGACTGGTACGAGCTGTTCCCTGAACGTTTTCAGAACAAAACAAACGGTATCACGCCGCGCCGTTGGCTTGCGCTGTGCAATCCCAGACTTTCGTCGCTTATCACCGAACTTCTCGGCAGCGAAAAGTGGACGACCGATTTGTCGCAGCTGTCAAAACTGCGTCAGTATGCCGACGATCAAGCGGTTCTCAAACGTTTCGCTCAGATAAAGCGTGAAAACAAGGCCGATCTTGCGGATTATATCGAGCTGAAAGAGGGTATAGAGATAAATCCCGATTCAATGTTCGATATTCAGATAAAGCGTTTGCACGAATATAAACGTCAGCTTTTGAACGCATTCGGAATATTGTATATTTATTATGGTATAAAGGACGGCAGTATTTCCGCGGAAAACCTTGCGCCTATGACGTTCATTTTCGGCGCAAAGTCAGCCCCGGGATATGCGCGCGCAAAGGCGATTATCAAATACATCAATGAGATTGCCGACCTTGTAAACAGCGACCCGACCGTAAAAGGTCTGCTGAAAGTCGTGTTCATTCAGAATTACCGTG
Source organism: Oscillospiraceae bacterium (assembly GCA_022766825.1). Classification (GTDB taxonomy): domain Bacteria; phylum Bacillota; class Clostridia; order Oscillospirales; family Ruminococcaceae; genus CAG-115. The sequence goes on from JALEQE010000112.1 coordinate 2,576, forward strand.
TAACTTACGCCGAAAAGCTGGTTGTCGCGGCGGATTTGTCCGAGCAAATTTCAACGGCGGGTACGGAGGCTTCGGGTACAGGCAATATGAAGTTTATGCTTAACGGCACGATAACACTCGGCACTTACGACGGCGCGAACGTTGAGATCTGCGAAGAGGCAGGCGAAGAAAACAACTACATTTTCGGTGCGCGTGTTGACGATTTGGCGCGTATCATGCCAAATTATGATCCACGCAAGTTGTATTCGGAGAACACCCGCATTGCGCGCGTTATGAATACGCTTATCGACGGGACATTCGACGACGGTGGCACGGGAGCTTTCAGAGAGCTTTATTTCTCGTTGCTTGACGGTGCGAGCTGGCATAAACCCGATAATTATTACGTTCTGGGCGACCTTGAAAATTATGTTCAGGCAAAACTGAAGGCCAGCAGCGATTTCAAGTTCAACCACGACGAATTTGTTAAGAAAAGCTGGATAAATATGACCAGCGCGGGCAAGTTCAGTTCGGACAGAACCATTGCGGAATACGCGAAAGACATCTGGAAAATTCAGCCCAACAGCGACAAAAAAGCGCAATTATTATAATAATCATAAAGGGAATAATCATAAAGGGACGCGATGTTTATCACGTCCCTGTTTATATTTTTATAAGACCATACAGTAATTAGCGTGTATATGCTCTGATTGATTTAATAAACGTTTCCTTGTCCTCTCAGCTTACTTTAATATTTGAACCAACATTGGCTTTTTTTACTTGTGCGTTGCTTTTGTTCAAAGAGTAAACGCGGTTCCCCTCAATTTCAAAGCGACCTTGCGAACCACTTAAAGTAGTATAGGTTCCATCGCTGTTTTTATTTGCAAAAATTAGATACTCATCGTTTATCTGCATAAGTGGATCATCATCAAGTTCATAGATTTTCTTTTCGGTTTTATCAATACCGCCTGTCATAGTGATTTTGATTTCTTTTTCGTCATTGCCGCAGATCAGCTGCTTTACCTGTGCGTCAAACGTCGTCAAAGGAATATCGCTTATTTTTTTACATTCGGAATCGGTTATTTTTACGACTGCAACAATGTCGCTGGCTTTAGAAAGCTCCTCAACGCTTCCGTAGTTGTATGTCCAACTTGCTGTCATTGATACTTTTTCATAATCATCGTAAGATGCCTTTTTTGAACAGCCTGTCATAAGTATTGACATACCTGCTATGAAGGAAATAATGGTTAAAGTTGTTTTTTTTCATGATAATAACATCCTTTCATAATTTTGGGGTATATTTAACATCTACAGCTATTATAGCAAATTATCAGGCATAATTCAATAGGTTTTTGAAAAATAATACTAAAAGTACAAGTCACTACATTAACTCAAAGCTCGGACGGCTTTCCAAGGGTTATTTTTCGTCCGTCCCTTCGAGAAAGTAGCTTGCCTCCATATCGGCAACGGACAGCGCAAATGCCAGCGGATACATTTCAAGAGCCTTTCCTATCATATTTTTATCCTCAATTCCCGAAAAGCCCATATGCCAGCGTATCGCCATAGCCTCATCGCGCGTGAGCCGCATAAAGCCGCTTATCATATAAACGCTTTTTTCGCCGTGACCGTAAGGGAGCGTGTCGTTTATTGTGTAGTACGGCACTTTTTCCCACTTTCCTGTCTGTTCGTTTTTGCTGTTGCGAAAAGACGTTGTGTAGAAGTTAACCTTGCATATATCGTGAAGAAGAGCAACTATCGCCGCCGATTCCTCGCTTACGTTAAGTTCGTATTTCTGTTTAACGCGGTCGCGCGCGAGGTATTCGGAAAGACATTCGTAAACGTTAAGCGAGTGCCGCAGAAGTCCGCCCTCGTACGCTCCGTGATAACGCGTTGACGCGGGCGCGGTGAAAAAATCGCTTTTTTCGAGAAATTCCAACAGCTTATCCGAGCCTTCACGCGTTATTTTTTCTTTGAATATCTTGATGAAATCGTTCTTGTCGGTTTTTTTTGGTTCGTTAATCATATCAGTCAATCTCCCAGCCATAAAATCTAACTTGTTGTTTGTTCAATCGCTTGTTTTCCGTATCAAAGCTATATTGGTACTTAACTATTTCATAACCGTCGCCGCTGCTTTTCGGAACGGTGAGGTGCTGAACAGCAACTCCCGCGCTTTTCGGTTCGAGTTTCGCGCCGCGCGGATTTACTTCATAGCCGTTTTCGTAAATGGGAAGCTCCGCCAACTTTCCTCCGAACACCGTAAAGAATCGTTCGTATATAGGAACCGCCGCCTCGGAATTGTCGCTCTGGAAAATCAGTCCGATGATGTCGGGGTATTCCTCAGCGCCGAAGTCACGCATATTTGAAATAAGGTCATATCCGTAAGACAAATCGTTCGCCAGGTTTTCCAGAAGAACAAAATGCTCTCCGTATGGAACTTCAATGGGCAAACGGTCTGCCTGTCTGCCGTTTTTCATCAGTGTAAGCGCGAGGTCGCCGTACAGTATGCCATCTATTACAATGGTGTTTTTACCCTCGGTGTCGCTTTTAGTTCCCGATATGACAACGCTGTAATAATTCCCTTCCGAAAAGAAGTTTTCCAGTGTGAACGCCAGTTTGCCGCTGTCGGAATTTACCGATTGAGAAATATTGTGCGAAACGGTGGAGGTTTTGCTTTCGGCAGGCTGAGCGGAGCTTGTTCTTACAGAGGACGACGAGGAAACTGTGGATACTTTCAGGTCGGCTTCGGGCGCGATTGACGCTTCCGGGCTTTCGGTATTCGTTTCCTCGGAGCGGACATAAGGTTCGGGGCGGTAGGTTTCATCAGCCTTGCCGCATCCGGTCAATATTATCATCGCCGTGATAACTGCCACAAATCTCTTCAAGCGTTCACCTCCGTTCATTATTTGCTGAATAATATATAGTCGCCGTTTTCGAGCGGCAGAAGAAGCGACTCGCTTTCACCGTCAAATGTGAACACTGCGAGCGTATCTCCGTATGTTTCTTTCAGGAAATTCTGTAAAGAAATTATACGTTCATTTGCGGGAATTATTACGGGCTTTTTGTCGGAGAAATTCTTTTCCGCCCACACTATAGGTTCGGCACTGGGAAGTATTGTTATTGCAACAGGCATTAGGAACGTGTCTGACGCGTCGGTCAGAATAATTTCAACGTTTTCCTGCGAATCTATCGTTACGTTTTCATCGATTATTATTGGAATAGCGGTAAATCCCGCCGCTTTCGCGTTGTAGGAAATGGTGTCAAAACTGCTTGCGAACTTGTCGTAATTCGGCAGAATAAATTCCACATTAAGTCTTTTTTCTGCCTTTTCGGTGGCTTCGAGGTCCGAATTATACTGATATTCCGAAAATCCGGGCAGAAATCCGTGAAACGCTCGCTCTATGTATTCCGTCATACCTTTATAGTATTCCTCGTCAAACGGTACGAACAGATAAGCCTCGTCCTGAAATTCTTCAGAATTGTATCGTTCCGTGCCGAAATACTTTTCGGCGTAAGCGTCCACGTCTGCGGGATAGAAAAATTCGGCTTCCTCATTGTCCCAATTGTAATAGTATTCCGCAAAGCAAGAGCCCATATAGCTCAACTGATACGGTTCTAGATTACCGTCGAAATAGTCTATGATAAAGCGGCGGATATCGGTTTGTGTTCCGTCATTTATGCCGTCCACAATATCGGAACAATGCTCGTAAAACTGAGGTGCGATAAGCCCGCGCTCTATGCACCAGCGCATAAAGATAGCAATGTGATTGCAACTGTTTATTTCGTCAAGTTTCAGTCCTTTGTCCCTGATTTTTCTGCTGTGGTTTTCTACGGAATCTATCACACGACCGGTTCTTCCCGGCTCTGTTTCCATATCCTCGCAACAATTCGGGCGGTTGACATCGACAATGTGCGAAACGTCTTTCATACGTTCCAACAACGCTTTGGTTTTGTTATTTATTTTATATTCCATTTCCTCGCGGTACAAAGGAATAACCTCAAAGAAGTTTACTTTGTCGCCGTTTGGCAGAACGCAGTATTCCGCACCGTCGGGAACGTTTTCGGGATAAATCAGCAAAGAACCGCAGAATTTCGCATTTGGCGATACGAAATTTTGATGGTCAACAGAATGTCCCCAGCCCAGCCACGAATTTGTGTTTTTCGGCAAACGGGCGAGGTCTTTCAGTAAAGAAATCGGCCAAAACCATTCCTCACCGCTTTCGCCGAGTTTCCAGTTGGGCGGCAGGCATATCAGAAGTTCGGCTCTCCCGTTTTCATCGGCTGGAAGAGCGTCGGGAATGTCCATAATATGCGCGCCCATACCCATTGTCACAAGCGTATAGAAGTTTCTTTCCTCGGTGGGTGGAATACACGCGATGTCGCAGTGTATGTCGTTTGATGTTATTTCGTGGAATACCGTGGGGAAATCACCGTAATACTCTTTGATATGTTCTTCAAGAACGTCAAGTTCGTCATCGTCGTATGTTTCTATATCTTCGCTGTAATCCTCTTCCGGAGGTCCGTCGATTTCGTCAAGCATACTCTCGATTTCTTCCATATACCTGTCGGCGGTATCCATAATATCGTCCGGCGGGTTCATATTCATTCCTCTTGCAAGGCAGACCTTTGCACGTTCAAGAATATTTCGGCGCAAATCGTCATCATCGTAACATTCGTCGTCGTCTGCCGCGCGCAACAGTGCCAGACCCATCATAAACTGCCATTTATAGTCGCTGTCCATACGTTCCTGTATACTGTCAAGAATAGCAATGGCGCGCTTGTACTCTTCTTTATCTATATACGCTTGTGCAAGCCAGCTCAGGATTTCATCATCTACACTGCTTTCGGGCAGTGCAAGAACGGCCGCGATAATTTTTTCGTTCTCGTCATTGTCGCGCCATTCCGTGAATTGTTCGATAAGCTCTTTTTTATTCATTCTGGATCACCCGGCTTTCTGATAATATTTTATTTTTCGCGGCGTTCCTTACAGCAGAACTCTCCGGCTGTCAGCTTGAGTATTGCGAATGCGTTCAGAAGCTGTTCGGGGAGTTTCCCCTCTTCGGGTTTTTCTTTGTATTTTTTCATAATCAGGTTCAGTCCGGTGATTTTTTCTATGCCTGTTATCACCTCTATAACACCTGTCCCTGTGATGCTTTGATATGTCGGCTCGGTAAATCCGGAATTGTCCTCGCTTTTGATTATTTCGTGCAGCTTGTCGATCTCAAAAGCGGCATTGTTGTTGTTTTTGATGAGGTCAATTTTCTTTCCCTTTTCCTCGCAACGGAAGAAAAGCTCAAGCTTTCCGCCCTTGAGGTTATGTCCGAAACACATCGGGATAATGTATGGAAAATCACCGTCAATAAGCGCGATTCTGCATACCCGTGATTCGCCAAGCACTCTGTCTATTTCGTCGAAATCCGTTATTTCTCTTTCGTTGCTCTCCATAAATGCTGTCCCCTTTTGTCACAAACCGTGCCGAAATCTGATTATTTGTCGGCGCGGGAAAAATAAAAAAATAACCACCCGCACACCATAAAGGTCGCGGGCGGAAACATTGCAATTAAGCCGATGCGTTTGCTTTCTTGGCAAGCTGTGATTTCAGACGAGCGGCCTTGTTCTTGTGAATAAGACCTTTTCCCGCAGCCTTGTCAACATTTACGCTTGCGGCTTTGATTGCTTCAGCGTCTGCACCGTCGGCGCGAGCCTTTCTGATCGATGTTTTCAAAGCGGACTTCGCGGCTTTGTTAGCTTCGTTCTTTGCCTTAGAGATGAGAACTCTCTTCTTGGCGGACTTAATATTCGGCATTTTTTTCACCTCCGTTTTAATGTTACGACCGAAGTGTCGGTATTTTACGCGTATTTTTGGGAATTATTTATTTATATTTACCAAAAAAATCTTCGCAAGTCACCGTTTTATTGTGATTTCGATCTGCTTTTTTTCATAGTACATTTTATTATACCATATAATTTGGGAAAATGCAAGGGGTTTTTAAAATTTTTTGGGCATCACCGCGAAGATTATACGAGGCAGTCCTGCCCTATACATATAAATATATATTAGTTGGAGTGATTGTATGGATAAAAAAGGACTTGCGATAGAATCTGCTAAAATTCTCACAAGGAATGACGGCGTAAGTGCTGTAACAAGAAAGATAGGCGAGGTCGGGATAACCGATGTAAGACTGTCTGCAGACGCGGCGAAAAGTATAGGACGGCGGGCGGGACGATACATCACCCTGAGCGGCAGACCGGACGCCGCAGGTATGACGGCATTGCTCCGCCGTGCGATTATGCAGATAATCCCTGTAAGGGGGCGATTGTTTGTTGCGGGGCTTGGCAATCCCGATATAACGCAGGACAGTCTTGGAGCGGCGTGCGTTCGTAAATTGACGGCGAGAAAAGGATTCCGATATTCGTTGTCGGCTATCGAAACCGACGTCGCCGCTAAAACCGGACTTGAAACGGCGCGGCTTGTAAAGGCGGCGGCAAGAGAGATCAAAGCCGACTGCGTTATTGTTATCGATGCGCTGTCGTGTGAGAATCCTTGCCGCATCGGAAAAACGGTGCAGATAAGCGACGCGGGAATAATTCCCGGTTCGGGGATTTCCGAAGGCGGAGGCGAATTGTCGGTGGAACAGCTCGGCTGTCCGATTGCGGCGATTGGCGTTCCGACGGTATCATCGCTTTCGGCGGTAACGAACAATCCAACGGACAAAGAATTTCTCGTTTCGACGGCGAACATCGATACTATTATAAATGTATGGTCGGAGATCGTCAGCGGCGCGATAAATTCCCTTGTTGACTGAGCGTATTATTATACAAAACGCTATATTGACTAAAAAGTAACGCTGTAATTTATACTTTCGGACATAAAAGCAACTTATTTGTGATAATTGCACAAAAATCCCATTAAAACAGCTTGAAAATTCTCTGCGCAAAATGAGAATTATTTTAAATTTTATATTGAAATCACCATTTATTTGTGATAAAATAACTGTTGGCGGCTGTAATGGCCGTAAGGCGATGAAGTCGGAGGTTGCGCAGTGATTGCGGTAATTTCGACGGAGTATGTCCGGATTGAATTCGGGCGAAAAGTTTTACGGGTCGGATTTATGTTTTCGGCGGTGCGTTAAAGTGTTTGAGAGAACTCGGATAACTAACAAATGCGTTTGAAAATATGAAACACACGGCTCGGTGGATTTTTCAAAATAAGCCATAAGCCTTCGCCGGCAAATGTTCTGCTTTGCGCAAAGCGGAACAAAGAACAAAGCCTGCTGTTACTCACAGGCACATCACAACGAAGAAAGGTTGAAAAATCAATGGCATCAAACGAGAAGGTAAGAATCAAGGTCAAGGGTTACGAGCACAGCGTTGTTGACGCGGCTGCCGCTAAAATCGTCGAGGCTGCAAAGCGCGGCGGCGCGAGAGTTGCGGGTCCTATTCCGCTTCCCACAGACAAGCAGGTCGTAACAATTCTGAGAGCGGTACACAAGTATAAGGATTCCCGCGAGCAGTTCGAGATGAGAACTCACAAGCGCCTTATCGACGTTATCCGCCCCGACAAGAAGACCATCGAGGCACTTCAGTCACTGGAGTTGCCCGCAGGCGTAGAGATTTCAATGGATATCTGAATATAGATGAAGTTGGAGTTATGTTGGCACTAAGCCAACCACTAACCTATGCGTTCGCAATCCATTCAGTGAGCGCAAGGTCATGTTGAGGAAACTCAACCAATAACCAAAGGAGGAAAGCCGAATGAAAAAAGCAATTATCGGCAAGAAGATCGGTATGACGCAGATCTTCGACGAGGCAGGCAAGGTCGTTCCCGTAACGGTTATCGAAGCGGGTCCCTGCGTGGTTGTTCAGAAGAAAACAACCGAAAATGACGGCTATGAAGCGGTACAGCTCGGTTTCGGCGATGTAACCGCAAAGCACATCAACAAGCCCGAGCAGGGTCATTTCAAGAAGAATGACATTGCTCCCAAGAAAACTCTTAAAGAGTTCCGTCTTGACGATATTTCCGGAGTAAACACCGGCGACGTTATCAAGGCTGATGTTTTCGCTGAGGGCGACGTTATCGACGTTGCAGGCGTAAGCAAGGGCAAGGGCTTCACAGGCGCAATCAAGCGTCACAATCAGCACAGACTGAAAGAAACACACGGTTCGGGTCCTGTTGCAAGACAGGCAGGCTCTATGGGCGCTTGCTCCAGCCCTTCAAGAATTTTCAAGGGTAAGGGTATGGCAGGTCACATGGGCGCAGAGAACGTTACTGTTCAGAACCTCGTAGTTGTTAAAGTAGACGCAGAGAACAACCTCATTGCGGTCAAGGGCGCAGTTCCCGGACCGAAGGGCGGCGTTGTTACTATCTGCGACGCGGTTAAAGCTTAAAGAAAAGGAGGACGATTACTATGTCAAAGATAAATGTAGTTGATATGGCGGGTAAAGTCGTTTCCGAGCTTGAGCTTAACGACGCGGTTTTCGGTATTGAGCCGAACAAGACCGCTTTGCATTCCGCAGTTGTAAACTATCTTGCAAATCAGCGTCAGGGTACGCAGAGCACCCTTACAAGAACAGAAGTAAGCGGCGGCGGCAGAAAGCCGTGGCGTCAGAAGGGAACCGGTCACGCAAGACAGGGTTCCACACGCGCTCCTCAGTGGAGACACGGCGGTATCGCGCTTGGCCCGAAACCCCGTTCTTACAGATTTACACTTAACAAGAAAGTAAAGCAGCTTGCAATCAAGTCTGCGCTTTCCGGTAAGGTAATCGACAACGAAATGATCGTTGTTGACGCTATCACAGCGGACGAGTTCAAGACAAAGACAATGGTAAATATGCTCAAGGCCATCGGCGCGGAGGATAAAACGCTCATCGTGCTTGACGGCGTTGACAACAAGGTCATCAAGTCAGCGGCTAACATCGCGGACGTAAAGACCACACAGGTAAACACGCTCAACGTTTATGATATTCTCAACTGCAACAAGTTCGTTATCGTAAAGAGCGCTGTTGAAAAACTTGAGGAGGTGTACGCATAATGGAAAAGGTTGCACAGGATATTATCCTCAAGCCCATTATCACAGAGCATTCTATGGATTGCCTCCGTCAGGGCAAGTACACTTTCAAGGTTGCGAAGGACGCTAACAAAATCGAGATTGCAAAGGCTGTCGAGGCACTCTTCAAGGGCGTTAAGGTAGCAAAGGTCAACACGATTTCCGTTCGCGGCAGAAAGAAGAGAATGGGCAGATCCGAGGGCTATACTTCCGATTGGAAGAAAGCTATCGTTACCCTTAAGGAAGGCTCAAAGACAATCGAGTTCTTCGACGGAATGATTTAAGTATAAGGAGTGAAAGACAATGGCTATTAAAGCATATAAGCCCGTCAACAACAGCCGCCGCAATATGACGGTTACGGATTACAGCGGGTTGTCAAAGGTAGCTCCCGAAAAAAGTCTTCTGGAGCCTATTAAAAAGACTGCCGGCAGAAACAGCTACGGCAGAATTACCGTTCGCCACATCGGCGGCGGCAACAGAAAGAAATACCGCGTTATCGACTTCAAGAGAGATAAGAGAGGTGTAAACGCCGAAGTTAAAACTCTTGAGTACGATCCGAACAGAAGCGCATTTATCGCTTTGGTTCAGTACGAGGACGGCGAGAAGAGATACATCATCGCTCCCGATGGTCTGAAAGTCGGCGACACCGTTCGCGCAGGAAGCGACGCTGACATCAAGCCCGGCAACGCACTTCCGCTGGCTGATATCCCCGTTGGTACAATTATTCACAATGTTGAGCTTTACCCCGGCAAGGGCGCGCAGCTTGTACGCTCGGCAGGAAATATGGCTCAGTTGAT
>JALEQE010000114.1 GCA_022766825.1 Oscillospiraceae bacterium
TTGCTTGCATATTTTCCGTCATAGCGTTTTGCGCGAAGCGCATAATGCGTGCACAAAATTTCGCTTGACCGCATTATCCGCCTTCGGCGGAAAACGCTGCGTCAGCCCACCTGCGCTCAATTTGTACAATCTGCCGCCGACACGAAGTCGGAAGGTGTTCGCCCAAGCGGCGCAGGACGCGCCGCACAAAAGGCGAACGCACTATAAATCTGACTTCGCAATCGAATGACAATAATTATGCGGTGCTGCCTAAAAAATATTTCATTGGAATTATTATACATCTGTTTTTCGTTTTCCGCATCACCCAAATGGGGGATGCGGAAAATAAAAAAAACAGTTATAATGTACTTAAATCATGACAGCGAAAATGGAGATGATTTAATGCGAAGAGTGGTAGTGGATGTGCAGAATACCTTATTCTCCGATGCAATAGCCGTATCACTGCGCAGCTTTGATTCGGATTTTGAAGTGACTATAAGTGAAGATCCACGGGAAACTGCGGATATGTGCGCATATTACAGCGCGAATATTCTGATTATGGAAGCAACCTCGCTAAACTACAGCGGATATGATGAACGTATGAAAATTACTTCCGAAGTTCGCAGAACGCTGCCGAACTGTAAGGTCGTGCTTATCGTTGATGAAAATGCCGAACAGAAGCTGGCAGAAAAGGTTCGGCTTGCAAAAAAGGACGGACTTATCGACAGCTTTATTTACAGTTCGGTGTCAAGCTCGTACCTTGCGGCAGTGATTGATTCGTTGTGATGGGAGGAGATTATGATGACAATGGGAATAGGCGGCATAAACGAAGCTTTAACTCCGCACAGATATAAACTCGACCCTGCTTATGATAACGGTGGGTGGCATAGGTTGAGCATTTTGAGTTCGGGTATGTCAATGTGCAATTGCTATCGTTTAACAATTGAACCCGATTTCAACGGAAAACTGTGTTTTTATGGTGCTTTTTGTGATGAAAACGGAAATCTGTACAACAGAGATTTTAACAAAAAACTTGTTCTAACCGATAAAACAATCACGGCTATTCGGGATTTAAAGCTGGATGATATTCCCGACAAGCCTCCGAAATTGAGTTCTCCGAATGTACTTGACGATGGGAGTTTCAGTTTTACTCTGGAATATGGGGATGGTACAAGAATGTCAAAGGGTTGTTCGGAAAAAATCGGTTCACTGATGAAAATACTGGCTGAACAGATATTGTCTGAGGAACGCGATTAACGCGTTTTTAAATAAATTCAGAGCAAATAAAACAGTTTGTGCAGAATATTATGAAAAGAGAAACCGTATGAAGAAAATTATTGCTGTATTGCTGACTGTGGTGATGGCATTTTGTCTTACCGCGTGCGGAAAAGAAACTGGTGTTGACGTGACGGGGAAATATACTTGTATAGGGGAACATTACGGAGATACGGGTTATCAAACTCCTATGCAAAACGTGATTATCGAGCTGAAAAAAGGCGGTAAAGGTACATACTCAGGCGGCTTTGACTATGAAATGACCTGGAAGCTGGACGGCGAGAAATTCAGCGGCAAGGTGACATTCCTCGGTTTGGAAAACGCAATGGAGGGTACGCTGAAAGACGGCGTGCTTGAAGTTGTTTACGGCGACGCACATATGCTATTCCTCAAAGAGGGCGCGAAAGCTCCCGATATTCCGATTGGCGGCGACTCTGATACGGACAGCGAACTTGATACCGACAGTTCTGATGATGTATCAAGCGAGAATGCAACGGAAAGTTCCGCGCAAAGCAATGTTACCTCAACTGCGGATAGTAACGTAAGTTCCGTTGAAACCGATAGTACGGCAATCGCAACATCTTCCGATAACGAGGAAAGCAGTTCAGCCGTTGAATTATCATCTAACTCCGAACCGCAAGAAACGGGATCTACTGCGAATAAAGCGGCGCAATTTGACGGCGATTGGTACGGCATTGCCGAATTTGGCGGCTGTACGGGAGTTTACGAGGACAGCAACGGCGGTCAGTGTGAAATAATCGCGCGTTTTATCTGTAATGATAACGGCAGTCTAACGCCGTATATCGCGATTTCGTTGAGCGGTATCGGTTTTCAAGATTTAACCGCCGAAATATTTGAAAATGATAACGCGCCGATGATTTTGCTTAACGGAACTCTGAACGGATACAATATCGCAGGAAGCTATATTGAATTAGTAGGCGATTTAATGCAAGTCGGTATAGTTTCAAAGGATAACGAAGGCAATTCGTTTACTTTTGCGGCAAATCTGCGGCGGTTCGGCGATTATAATTGGGATAGTGACAATTATCCTCGCCCTACTAAGGAAAGCATTGATTATTATAACGGTAAATCTTTGGAAGATATTGCGCAAGTGCTTGGACTTGACATCAGCGAAATTCCCACTCGCTGATACTTTGGCAATGTGAAAATGGCTCGGGCGGAAATACTCCGCCCGATTTTTTGCAGTTTATCGGAAAAATTTAATTAAAATTTAATTTTTGTGATGACAAATGTCAAAAAATATGATATAATATATACAATAAACAACAATTATCAATTTGAAAGGAAAAGGTATTATGACAAATCTTTTGGACTACAAATGCCCGTGCTGCGGTGGTTCTATTGAGTTTAACAGTACAGTTCAGAAAATGAAATGTCCGTTCTGCGAAAGCGAGTTTGAAATGGATTCGCTGAAAGAAATGGACGCGAGCCTTTCCGAGGAAACCACGGAAAATCTCGAACTTGCCGCTCCCGAAACTCCCGCGTGGACTTCTCCCGAGCTTGAGGGAATGCAGGTTTACTTGTGCCAAAACTGCGGCGGAGAAATCGTAGCCGACAAGAATACGGGCGCGACAAGCTGCCCTTACTGCGACAGTCCCGTTGTTATGTCGGGTAATTTCTCGGGCGGATTAAAACCGGAATTGGTAATACCGTTCAAAATAACAAAGGAACAGGCGGTCGAGGCTCTCAAAAAGCACTATCAGGGCAAGAAGCTTTTGCCGAAAGTGTTCAAAGACCAAAACAGGATAGAGGAAATAAAAGGTATATACGTTCCGTTCTGGCTGTATGACGCGAAAGCGGATGCGTCCGTGCGCTATAAGGCGGAAAAACGCCGCCGCTATTCCGACCAAAAGTACGATTATACCGAAACAAAGTATTATTCCGTATTGCGCCGCGGAAAAATCGCGTTCGAGCACATTCCCGCCGACGGAAGCTCGCAAATGCCCGACGACCTTATGGATTCTATTGAGCCGTTTACTTTCAGCGAAACCGTACCATTTCAGACCGCGTATCTCGCGGGTTATCTCGCCGATAAATATGATGTTACGGCAGAGGACAATATGGAACGCGTTAAGTCGCGTATGAAAAAAACAACGGAGGACGAGTTCCGCGCTACCGTTACGGGTTATGACAGCGTAATTACCGAAAATAGCAATGTAAATATTTCCGACAGCAAAACAACGTACGCTCTTTATCCCGTGTGGCTCCTTACGACCGTTTGGAACGACGAGAGATACATATTCGCGATGAACGGACAGACGGGCAAGTTTGTCGGAAATCTGCCGTGCGACAAAGGTTTATTCTGGAAATACTTTTTCATTTCATTCGGAATTGGTGCGGTAATAATCGCCGCGATAATGATTTTGTTGAATTTGTTGTAAGGAGGGTCGGATATGAAAAAAATAGGAAAATTCTTTTTTGCGGCTTTAATGTCGCTTTCAATGCTTTTTTCGTTGTCTGTTAGCACTTATGCGGATAACACCGACAATTATGCTGCGGCGAGCGCCGAAACTGCCGAAAAGACTGAGAAAAAGCCCAATGTGCTTATTATAGTTCTTGCGTCTGTCGGCGGGGGAGCGTTGGTCGCGCTGATTTACACGGGAACGCTTAAAGCAAAGCTGAAAAGCGTTCATACCGCAAATCAGGCAAAGAATTACATAGTGAACGGCAGTCTGAATATATCTGTAAGCCGTGATATCTACCTTTACAGAAAAGTGGAACGCAGAGAAAAGCAGTCCAATCAACAATAAAACAATAAGATATAGTAAAACGGGCGTACAATTTTGGTGCGCCCGTTTGTGCTGTTTATTGTTTGGAATAGCCTTTACAGTTTATACTGCATAAAGTTTCCGTTTTTGACAAACCCGAAATTTGTGTAAAGCAGAACGCCCATATCCGAGGCGGTTATCTGTACTGTGCCGCAACCGTATTTTCTTGCCTCTTCAACAACGCAGGAAAGCAGTTCTTTCGCGATACCTTTTCGCCTGTAATTTGGGTCAGTGTACATACTGGAAAGCAGTCCCATTTTCCCGCTTGGACAGCCGAAATACGGCGGCTTTTCCACAAAAGACATTCCGCTTGTGCCGATTATTTTTTCGCCGTCAAGGGCAAGCCACGATACGAACGTTCCGTCTGCCATATGACGGTTATAGTAATCCAAAAGCGCAGGGTGCAGGTCGATTTCTTCCTTTGCGCCCTCTTCGCGCAGTTGATTTATCCGCATTTCGATGAATGTCGGCAGTTCTTTTTCGGTTAATTTTTTGTAAATGATGTTCATTTTTTCCTCTTTTCAAAACTGTTTCATATTATAATTTATTATTTATTATAGCACATCTTTGTTGTAATGCAAATAGTTACAACAAAATTTTTAAAAAAAATAAGGCTCTGTTTTTTTCAGAACCCTAATTATCTATAAAATATACTTTTCCAGGTCTTTTTTTACATCTTCGAGAGTAATGGAAGAGAGTTCTTTTTCCATTGCTTTTTGAATTTGAGCGAGTTTATCATCAAGAACATAATGGATATTTTTCCCGACGGGGCATTTGGGATTGGGATTTTCGTGAAAATGAAACAGTTCGCCGCTTTCCACACAATCCACGGCTTTATAAATGTCAAGAAAGGTAATATCGGTCAGCGGCTTTGGAATTGTCGCGCCGCCTGAACCTCTCGCAATTTCCACAAGTCCCGCCGCTTTAAGCTGTCCGAGTATTTTTCTTACGATAACGGGATTAACGTTCGTGCTTCCCGTGAGGAAATCACTTGTTACTTTATATTTGTCTTTAAAAGTATCTATGCAGATACAGATATGAACCGCCAATGTAAATCTGCTTGATATTTGCACAGCAAGTGTACCTCTTTTCTCAAAATATTATTTCAACACAATGTCAGTGTTTTCATTTTCAAAACATTATATTCTTCTGAAATTATACCATATTACACAAAAAAATCAATACTATGAAATAACAAAAAGTGGTGAATACGCCGCTGTTCATTACTTTTTTCTATCCAATCCCGGCGGAATTTTCAAAGTAACGATAACGTCGAATTACAGCAGATTTTAATTACCATATTCACTTGCCGGAATCTTCCTTAATCAAAATGTAGATAAAGTATATTAAAAACGCGGCAAACTTTAAACCGATAAGCACAATAAAAATTTTCATTGTCTTTTCCTCCCGTAGAATATATAGATATGGTTAAATCGGTATCAATATAATATATGCGGTGGCGCCTTAAATTAAGTAACAGCTTGAATTTAATTATATTATAGAAAATAGTTCCCCGTTTGTAATAGCAAAATAGCCAATGTATACTTTACATAAATATACAAAATCAACAAAAAAATCCAATAACAACACGTTGTTATTGACAAAGTTATCAAATTATGTTATAATCAAATAAAGAAATACCCATTTGGGAAAAAGGGAGCTAAAACTATGAAAAATCTGTCTATTCGGATAAAAATGTATATGTTGCTTGCAATAATTGCAATTGCAATGTCTGTGGTCAATGTACTTGCCTGTCACGATTTAAATCAGGAAAAGGCTTTGTTTATGAAACGTCTGGAAGCCGAAATGCGTAGCGAAATTGACGTTGAACTTAAAACTCAGACCGAAAGTGCTTGCTCCGTGCTTCAAGCGGTTTACAATAAATACGAAAGCGGCGAATATACGCTTGACGAGGCAAAGAAACTCGGCGCGGATATTCTTCGTGAAATGAGATACGGCGAAAACGGATATTTCTACGCGGATACGTTGGAGGGCAACTGCGTTGTTCTGCTTGGAAATTCGACAGAGGGTACAAACCGCGCCGACGCTGAGGACGAGAACGGAACAAAATACATACAGGAAATGAAAGCCGCGGGATTGCAGGAAGGCGGCGGATATGTTGACTTGCTGTTCCCGAAAGCGGGTGAAACCGTTGCGTCACCGAAGAGAAACTACACCTTGTATTTTGAGCCGTTCGACTGGATAGTCGGCACAGGCAGCTATACCGATGATGTTGACGCCACTATTGCGGAACAAGCGGCGGGGATGAATAAGAATGTCAACGGAATGATAACCGTTCTGATTATCATAAGCATTTGCGCGATTGGTGCTACAATGGGTATGGGATGCGTTATTGTTTGGCCGATTATAAGAAATCTTCGTAAGCTGACGAGCATTACCAACGAACTCGCGGAAGGCAACTTGAACGCTAACGTTGATATTTACCGAAAAGACGAGATAGGAAAACTCGCGGATTCGACAAGAAGTCTTATAACAAGACTTAACACTTATGTGGCATATATTGACGAGGTGTCTGTATTGCTTGACAATATGGGCAACGGCAACCTTAATCTTGACTTTAAGCAGAGTTATGACGGCGATTTCAAGAAGATGAAAGATTCGCTTGTAAAGACGACTGATATGCTTAAAGACGCGATAAGTCAAATTAAAATTACCGCAGATAACGTTACTCAGAATTCAACGCAAATTTCCAATTCGTCTATGCTGCTTGCCGATGGTACTTCCACGCAGGCGGCTACAGTCGAGGAAATTTCCGCATCGGTTGTGGATCTGTCCGGACGTGTAAACGCCAACGCAGACAACACAACTCAGGCGTCAGAGCTTGCGGCAAAGACAAACGAGCGTGTCAACGACCAAAACGAGAAGATGACAAATATGCTCTCTGCTATGAATGATATTCGTGAGAAGTCCAACGAGATTGAGAAGATAATCAAGTCGATTGATGAAATTGCGTTCCAGACTAATATTCTTGCTCTTAACGCGGCGATTGAAGCAGCAAGAGCGGGCGAGGCGGGAAAAGGTTTCGCGGTTGTTGCGGACGAGGTTCGCAATCTTGCGACAAGATCCGCCGAGGCGGCAAAGGAAACAACGCAGTATATTGCGGCGTCTATCGACGCAGTAAACGACGGTGTTCAGATTGCGGAGGACGCGGCGGTTTCGTTGTCCGAGGTACGGAAGATTTCCGAGGAAACAAACGAAATTATTATGGACATCAGGAAAAAGACCGAAGAACAGGCGACTGCGCTTAAAGAGGTGTCACTCGGTCTGGAGCAGATTTCCAACGTTGTTCAGCAGAACTCCGCTACAGCGGAAGAAAATGCGGCGGCTTGCTCGGATCTGAACGCACATGCACAGCAGCTTGATTCGCTTATTGAGCGTTTTTCACTGTGATTATTTGATTGAATAAATTGAACGCGGAAGCCAAACGGTTTCCGCGTTTTTTATACAGACAAATTCAGTAAATTCGAGTTTTGTGAAAAAATATCTTGACACCGAATTTCATATATGGTATAATAAATGAAAGAGGGCGGTGAACTGTATGGAGAATAGGGTATATATAGCAATTGATTTGAAATCTTTTTTTGCGTCGGTTGAATGTGTAAAAAGAGGACTTGACCCGCTGAAAACCAACCTTGTGGTAGCCGATGAGAGCCGTACGAACAAAACAATCTGCCTTGCCGTTACTCCATCGTTGAAATCCTTTGGTATTCCGGGCAGACCGCGTCTTTTCGAGGTCGAGCAAAAAGTCGCGGGAATAAATGCCGAGCGCAGAAAAAAATCTCCCGGACTTATGCTTGGACGAAAATCCTGCGATTTCGATGAACTCGCGGCAAATCCGTCATACGCGCTTGATTATATTGTCGCGCCGCCGCAAATGAGTAGCTATATGGAAATCAGCACGAAGGTATATTCAATATATCTCAGATATGTCGCCCCCGAGGATATTCACGTTTATTCGATCGACGAAGTGTTCATTGACGTTACGGGGTATCTTAAAAGCGGCAATTTGTCAGTGAAAGAGTTTGCAACAAAAATTATCCGCGATATTGTCGATGAAACGGGAATTACCGCGACAGTCGGTATCGGCACGAATTTGTATTTGTGCAAGGTCGCTATGGATATTGCGGCAAAACGTATGAAACCCGATAAAAACGGCGCGCGGATTGCTTATCTTGACGAAAATCTTTACAGGCGCACTCTTTGGGAACACACCCCGATAACGGATTTTTGGCGCGTGGGTGCGGGAACTGCAAGACGGCTTGAACAGTACGGTATGTTCACTATGGGCGATGTGGCGCGGTGTTCGGTCAATAACGAAGAGCTTTTGTATAAGCTGTTCGGGGTGAACGCCGAATTACTGACGGATCACGCGTGGGGTTGGGAAAACTGCACAATAGCCGATATAAAAGCGTATCGTCCCGAAAATAACTCGTTGAGTTCGGGGCAGGTTTTAAGCGAACCTTACGATTTTGAAAAAGCGCGGCTTATCGTTCGTGAAATGGCGGATTCTCTTGCGTTGGAACTGACAGAAAAAGCTCTTGTTACGGACCAAATTGTGCTTACGGTGGGGTATGATACCGAAAACCTTTCGTCAGGTGAAAAACGGGCGCGGTATCACGGGGAAATTGTCACGGACCATTTCGGGCGGGCGATACCGAAACCCGCGCACGGTTCGGTTAATCTCGGACGGTTTACCGAGTCGGCGCGGATAATCACGGAAGCGGTCACAAAGCTGTATGAAAGCGTTGTGCAAAGCGAATTTACCGTGCGGCGGATTTGTATCGCGGCAAATCACGTTGTCGGAGAAGACAGCGTTGACAATGAACCATATCAGTTGGATTTGTTCACTGATTACGCGGCAATTGAGCGTGAAAATCGTTTGCTTTCCCGTGAAAAGAATATGCAGAAAGCCGTTCTGAAAATCAAGGAAAGATACGGGAAAAACGCAATAATACGCGGAATGAGCCTTGAAGACGGCGCAACGGCGATAAGCCGCAATACTCAGATAGGAGGTCACCGAGCGTGAACAAATACCGCGATATAATCAACTTGCCGCACCACGAGCCGACAACTCGCCCGCGAATGTCCCGACAAAACCGAGCGGCGCAGTTTTCGGCGTTCGCGGCTTTGGACGGTTATGAAGAGGAAATCGACGAAACTGCTCGACTTACCGATGAAAAGCGTGAATTGTCCGAAGACGGTATAGCGACGATAAATGAGAGCCTGCAAACAATTATGTCGATGTACCCCGAACGTCCTTGTGCGGCGGTGACGTATTTCGTACCCGACAGCCGAAAGTCGGGAGGAGCGTATGCTTGTAAAACAGGTTTTGTAAAACAGATTGACGAGGGAACGCGGCGGCTTGTTTTTGCCGATGATACAGCCGTTCCCATTGAGGATATACGCAAATTGGAATTGCTTCATCAAATATAACAAAATTGTAATAATTTTATTGTTGCTTTTTGCGGAAAGATATGGTACAATAAATACGAAAGCTTTGATTGATAATTCGCAAAGGAGCGATAACCATAAAATTATTGAAACAAATTATAGCGGCAATTACCGCTTTGACGATATTAACATTGACCGGCTGCGGCAAGGACAGCGGCACGGGTCGCGTTTTCAAATACGATATTTCCGCGAACCCGACAACGCTTGACCCACAGCAGGCAAACGAGCCTAATTCCGATACAATAATCGGGAATATGTTTATGGGGCTTATGACAATTGCACAGGACGGTTCGGTGCAGAAAGGCGCGGCGGAGGAATATTCCGTGTCCGCGGACGGATTGACATATAATTTCAAATTGAGGAACGATATTTATTGGATTGATTGCACCGATTTTGAAAAGCAATGTACCGCAAACGACTTTGTGTTCGGATTTATGCGGCTGTTTTTGCCCGAAACACAGTCGCCGCGCGCAAAGGATTATTTCTGCATAAAAAACGCAAAGGCAATCAACGAGGGCAGTATCACGGACCGCAATAAACTCGGCGTGAAAGCGAAAAACGATTTTGAGCTTGAAATAACGCTTGAATATCCTAACTCTCGCTTTCTGAGTATGCTTGCGGAGCCGCCCGCTATGCCGTGCAATGAGGAGATTTTCAAAAAAGCGAAAGGAAAATACGGACTATCAGCGGAGTGTACCCCGTCAAACGGTTCGTTTTATCTCAAAAGCTGGACTTATGATAAGTATTCAATAACCGATACGAACAATCTTATACTCGGCAGAAACTATAAAAATGCGGAAACGCAGACAATTTGCCCTTCCGGACTTAATTTCTTTATTGAAGACGAGGAGGATTTTATTTCCGATTTCAATAACGGGGAGGTAAGCTGTCTTGCGGTTTCCAATAACGACAAATCGCAGATAAAAGGCTCATACAAAGTTGATGAGTTCAGCAATATCACTTGCGGACTGGTGTTTAACAGCAAATATGAGCTGTTTAAAAACGAGAATTTTCGGAAGATGCTTTGTATGCTTGTTGACAAAAACGCGATAAAATCCGCACTTTCCGAATACGAAACCGCCGACGGTGTTGTTCCGAAACAAGTTTCAATTGACGGAAAAGGCTATCACGAGATTGCGGGGAACGTGAATATTCCCAAATACAATGTTCGGGCGGCAAAGGATCTGTTTGACAGCATAAGTCCACAGATAGATAAAACACTGCTCACGGGCGCGAAAATAATTGTTCCCGATTCTGCCGCGCAGACAGCCGTATCGTATATTATGCAGGAATGGCAGCGTGAGTTCGGATTTTACTGCAAGGTGGAAATGCTTTCGGAAAACGAATACAGCAAAGCACTTCAAAACGGCGATTTTGATATAGCGGTGTTGGAGCTTTCGGGAAAATACAACAGTCCTGCCGCATACCTTGAGAAATTTTCAAGCTCAAGTTCGGAGAACTATACGGGCTTTTACAGCGCGGATTTTGAGAATTATCTCAATAAAGCGCAAACCGCATCGTCGGATTCTTCGGAGAGTATGTCGCTTTATCTTAAAGCAGAGCAGAGCTTGATTGATCACTGTGCGTTTTTCCCGCTGTACTACAAGAACGAGTATTTCTTTACATTGAAAAAAAGTGAAGATATTATTTATAATCCGTTCTCGAAAACCGTGAATTTCACGTTGGCAAAAAGATACAAATAAGAAACAGAGCAGCGTTTTATCAACGCTGCTCTCATTGTATGATTGATTTCTT
>JALEQE010000125.1 GCA_022766825.1 Oscillospiraceae bacterium
GGGATACCGAAAAACAAAAATTCCCGGCAAGCCGATGAGCGTCGGTGAAATGGCGAAAATGGCACTGCAAAGCTACATTCCGCTGCCTGCGTACAGGTTTGACACGTCAAAAACCGTTGAGCATAAGGCGGACAGTTTTTCACACGCATTTTCATAGGACGTTTCGTGTAAAGGATTATACAAATTACACAAGACTTCCGATGGTATCTTCTTGCTTATTTCAGCCGAGGGAATATTGTAACGTCATTGGAGAAGTACATATATAGGCTACCCACCCCAAAAGAATGTTATCAAATGGAATATCTTTTATTTTGGGTTTACATAACGAAAAGTCTATGCTGTAATACAATTGTTTCCACCCTTTGTTTAGCGCGCTCCAATTACCCAAATCCATTTTATGCCGTATTTCCGACTGCTACATATATGTATCAATCATAGAAAAAACGTCATATTCGGGCTTGTTTGCTACGAGCTTAGAGAACAGCAAGCCATGTACATTCATCATATCTTTAAGATACAAACGGTTATACGCTATGTTTTCAACGGTCAAGCTATTTTCCTTTCTTCAACTCGGTTAATTGCCCTTTTGCAAGTCATGAAATCAATGAAGAATAAAAGCGAATTAGTATTACGTTTTCTTAAATATATTGTACCATATTTATCCTCAAAAATCAAGCATATTACTTGAATTATCATACATATCCTTAACAAACGCCATTCGGGGGATATATTGAAAATACACATTGTAAAAAGGGAGAAATGAGCTTACAGTTACTACATAATACGCTTTTGCATTACATCGGAGTTGTATGCATAATTGACAGCTGTTTCAGCAGTGATAATACCGTCCCTGTGCATTTTTAATATGCAGCTGTCCATCGTTTGCATACCCGGCGCAGACTGAAGTATCGTTTCAATCTGATGCGTCTTTCCGTCACGGATAAGCGTTCTTATTGCACTGTTCATCGTCATAATCTCAAAAGCGGGAGCAAGTTCTCCGCTGACTGTTGGCAAAAGCTGCTGTGAAATAACTGCCGTAAGAACCATAGAAAGCTGTATACGGATCTGATGCTGCTGATTTATCGGGAACACATCAATTATTCGGTCGATCGTATTTGCCGCTCCGAGCGTATGAAGCGTTGACAGAACAAACTGACCTGTTTCGGCAGCCGTCATAGCGGTACTGATTGTTTCGTAATCGCGCATTTCTCCGAGCAGAATTACATCAGGCGATTGACGAAGCGCGGCGCGAAGAGCGTCAATATAAGAGTTTGTATCAATTGATATTTCACGCTGACTTATAATACACTTTGAATGTTTGTGCAAAAACTCAATAGGATCTTCGATAGTAATAATATGACCCGAACGTTCATTGTTGATTTTATTTATTATACAGGACAATGTGGTGGATTTTCCACTCCCCGCAGGTCCCGTAACGAGTGCAATACCGCTTTTGCATTTTGCAAGTTCCATTACCTGTTCGGGGAGTCCAAGCTTTTCTGCGTCAGGTAGCTCAAACGGGACATATCTTAACACCGCTGCGAAAGAGTTTCGCTGTTTGTAAATATTTACACGGAAACGTCCTACACCTGCCGTTGATATTGAAAAGTCGGTTTCTTTTTCGGGCAAGTTATTAGGGGTATAGTTGAAACCACCCTCTTTAAACAATTCATACACCAATTCTTTGCTATCGGATGGCGTTAAAGGAGCACTATTGATATTATAGAGTTTCCCGTTCGACTTATAGCTGATACCAACGCCCGAAACAATAAATATATCAGAAGCGTTGTTTTCAACGGCTGTCCGTAATATTTCGTCAAGCTGCATATTGATTTCCTCCAACTGTTATAATGAACCGTCCCATACATTCAAATGAGATTCCGAAGTATCTTCGGAGATATTCATACTCTGCCACTGTTCGATTTTGTATTCACCGTTTTCATCAAAAACAATCTCAACAACCAATTTCTGATGTTCGTTTATCGGAACAGAATAACTTGCGGCTATTCCGCCTTGAACGCGCGCAACAGAAACATCATTGATTCTTTTTACATTATTTTCAAACGCATCTTCAAAAAAATCCGATTTTCTTGCTTCATAAGCCAGACTGTCCAGCTTTGATAGAGTTTCCTTTGCAGCGGTATCAGCATTATAATACTGTGTGAGGAACTCACTGCTTCTTTCATTGAATGATTCATCTGAAAGCGCGGCTTTCAGACTGAGTACTGCAAAAATAGTCAGGCAAACGACTGCGAAAATCAGCATTATTGATACATATCCCACTCCCAATCCGATTTTCGGACTTTTATCTTCTCTACGCATCCGAAACACCTCCATTGGGAACATATGACGAACACACTATTGAAAAAAGCTCTTCGTTATCCGAAATAAAAGACACAGAAAGATGTGACAATTCACCTGCGTCTGTTTTTTCACGTTTTTCAACGGCTTCCATAACAATATTGCCATCATCAGAAAGTTTGCACTGTTCATCAAGTTTTATTGTGTATATTCCGCTGTCAATATCGAAGAACGCGTTTTCCGAAAACACCGTTAAAAACGTTTCGGGAGCATTTCCGTTTTCTGAATAGACCTCCGCGATAGACTGCGAACAAATCATCGCGTTTTCTTTTACGGAACTCAATCGCGACTTTCTATCCGCCGTGGCAAAAACCTTCAGAATAACAGCAGCGGAAACAATAAAAAACAGCAGAGCAATAATCAGCTCCATATAAAACAGGTTTACAGGACGGCGTTTTTTACCAATAAATTTCAGTATGTTCACCCTCTTCTTGCATAAGTCGAATTGTCTTTATTATCAAGCGTTACGGTTATTTTAATAAGATTTCCATATTCCGACACGTCCAAATTACTGATATTGAATATTTTACTTCCGCCGCTCATTTCCGGCTCAGAATCAATCGGTGTCGTTTTTTCGTATAAAGCGCCATTCTCGTAATATATAATATCAAGAGCGTCACCGTTTTTCATACAGAGTGCTTTTCCTTTTGCTGCAATTTGA
>JALEQE010000133.1 GCA_022766825.1 Oscillospiraceae bacterium
AAATCACGCTGAACGGCTTGGGGACTTACAACCGCACCGACGGCTACACGACCAACCCCATTACATACACATACGAAACGCGCGTTCTGACAATGGACAGAGGAAAACGTCTGCGCATAGACGCTCTCGACGTTGACGAAACGGGTTTCGGACTTGCGGCGGCGAATATCGCGGCGGAATTTCAGCGTGTGAAGGTCATTCCCGAAATCGACTCCTACCGCTATTCAACGCTTTCCAAAAACGCGGCGATAACAAAAGTTTACGCGCCCGACAAAAAGACGGTTCTCTCAACGCTCCTCGGACAGCTCGGAGAAGTGCGCGAGGTGACGGGCGGCGAGGGAGAACTTGTTATCGCGATGTCACGACCCGTTTACGATATGATTATGCTGTCAAGCGAGGTAACACATTCGCTCGACTGCGGAAATTTCAGTCAAGGCGAACTTGAATTTACCGTAAAGACAATAAACGGCGTGTCTATTATCCCTGTTCCGTCCGCGAGAATGAAAACCGACTATGTCTTTGACAAGAACGACGGTTTCTCGCCCGCCGACAGCGCAAAACAGATAAACTGGATAATCTGCCCGCGCACCGCGCCTATCGCTATTTCCAAAACCGACAATCTGAAAATCATCACCCCCGAACAAAATCAGTTCGCGGACGCCTGGGATATTGATTACCGCAAATATCACGATATCTTTATCCCCGACAACAAAAAGGCGGCTATTGCGCTTTGCACAGCCGAATAATTACGCGGGCGGCGCGGCTTTTGCCAAACCTCCCGTTATTTGGAGGTTAAGTTCAATGATAATTGATAAAAACGAATATTATGAAATGGGATTTGAATGTGCTCCCGAAAACGAAAAGCTGTTGGAAAGCTGTCTTATACGCGCCGAATACGTTTTGAACGCGATAAGCGGAGGCACGGTAAATTCCGCGATTAAGCAATCGGCAAGCTCAGAGGCTCTTATAAAGCAGGCGGCGGCATTTGAAACAGAGGCTCTTCTCAAAGCGGAACTGTCCGATAATCTGCACAGTGTTTCGGCGGGAGATTTTTCATACACTACCGCCGAAAAAGATACGGTTGACGTGCCGCAAACGGTCAAAAGACTTCTCTCCGCGGCGGGTTGTTTCAGAGGAACGGGTATCGTGGAGGTGATTGAATGAATATAAAGCCTATTCCGAACGCATTGCTCGGAAGTCAAATTTATCTGATACTCCCGACTAAAACGGGATACACCGAACGTCCGATAGACAATGTCCGAGTTGAACTGTCGGAAAACGTTTCGGACTGTTTTTCGGAAAGCCCGCACGACACAACCGAAATTACCGTGTGGGTAGATTATCGCAATTCGATATGGGAAAGCGAGGACAAAACGGCGGAATTTGACTTCCCCGTCGGGGCGAAAGTACGTTTTAACGAAAAATTGTTTGCGATTACGGAACAGAAAATCGTTTACGCGGGAAAGCCGCACCACTGCAAATTCAAAGCAATAAGGGCAGGAGGTTGAACGCTGTGAAAATCACGATAAACGGAGAAGTTTACAACAATTTGTCGGAGCTACACATAAACCGTGAACTCCGCCGCACGGAAATACGATACAACACGCAGGGCGATATGCTTATCGATTTGGTGACGAGAAAATATGCTCTCGAAGTGACATTCGGACTGCTTTCCGAATACGAGCTGAAAAAACTGCGAATGCTGTCGGAAAAGATTTTCGTTACGGCGACGTTCACCGCACCCGAGGGCGAATTTACGGGAGAGTTTCACATTTCCGACGAACCCGCCGCGGAATTCAAGATGATTAACGGCGTGAGAATGTACGGCGGCGTTAAAATGTCACTGAAACAAAAGTGAGGTGAACGCTATGACAGAAGTATCGGACAAATTCGTGAAACTCGCAACGGCAAACGGCAGACACGTACGCTGTAAAATCAAAGTCGGGAGTGAAACTTATTATGACGAGAACATTATCAAATTCGATTTTGACGATGTAACTCACCCCGATTGGTTCACAATCGGCACAACGTGTTCAAACGAGTTTAGCTTTACGCTGTATCGTTACAAGAAATTCGATGTTCATACGGCGGCGTATCCGTATATCAGCTTTGACAGCGAGGAATGGTGTCCGCTCGGAGTATTCTATATCGCGAGAAGATATTTTCGCGGCGAATATGCGACTTTCGTTTGTTTCGACAAGATGTACGACCTTGATATTGAAATCGGTGATGTCACAACGGCGGAATGTTCAAAAGCGGACAAACTCCTCGCGGCAATATGTGGGAAAACGGGCATAACGTTCAAGGGTAAATGTGTAAGTTATGATACATTTATGCCCGAAACACGCAAAACCGCCCGCGACCTGATAGGTTATATCGCCGCGCTGAACTGCGCCTGCGCGAAATTCGACAGGAACGGAAATCTTGTATTCAAAGCATATTCGGAAATGCCGACCGACCAGCTTTCAGCGCAAAACTGCTTTGATATAACGCTTAACTTAACCCGCGCGGGAATAAGTGGACTGCGGGTAAACACGGGAACGGAAACGCTACGATACGGCGAAACGGCGGGGCTTTCCGTTGTTGATATGTACAACCCGTTTATGACGCAAAGTACCGTTAACGCTGTCGGAAAACAGCTTGACGCGCTGTATTTTTACGGTGCGAAAATTGAAATGCAGGGATTGCCGTTTCTCGAATCGGGAGAATTTATACAGCTGAAAAACACGGACGGTTCGCTAACGCCTATTGTGATGAGCGAAATCAGGTATCACTATGACGGCGCGCTTACCGCAAAGCTGTTCTCGAAAAACAAATTCGACAGCGACCCCGTTGTGCATTTGCAGAAATTTGAGAACGCGATTTCGGAATTGTGGGAATATGTACATTCGCTGAAATAAGTGTTCTATACGCGCATTTCACAGCATAGACTTGTACAAAACCAATACGGAGGTAAATTATGAGGGTCAAAAGAAATTCGATAAAACTTACTTTTGTACTTATCGGCTGTTTCATCGCGCTTGCTATCTGCGCGCGGCTTACCGAACGCGCTCTGCCGACTGCCGCCGCTGTTTCCCAAAAGCCCGTAATCGTGATTGACGCGGGTCACGGCGGACTTGATTCGGGCGCGGTGGGCGTTACGGGCGTTCTCGAAAAAGACATAAATCTGTCAATTGTGCTTGCTTTGCGGGATATGTTTGAGATGTCGGGCTTTGACGTGGTTCTCACCCGTAGCGAGGATATTTCCATTTATGACGCGGGCGTCGAGGGCATACGAAACCAAAAAATGAACGATATGGACAATCGCTTGAAAATAATACAGAAATACCCCGACAGCATTTTTCTGTGCGTTCATCAGAACAATTTCACCGACCCCAAATATTCAGGGGGGCAGATGTTCTACAACAATAACAACCACAACAACCGCACACTCGCGCAGATAATGCAGAACAAATTCGCACAGTTACAGCCCGGCAACGACCGTGAAATAAAGCTGTCGGGCGAGGAACTGTTCCTGCTCAAATCAAACAAAAACCCCTCGCTGATGATAGAATGTGGATTCCTTTCCAACCCTGAGGAAGAACAGAATTTGTCAACGTGGGAATATCAGCAGAAAGTCGCGTTTACGATTTACGGCGGCGTTATGGAATATCTTGACGCCGTGACCGAACAGCCGACAGACTTCAGCGAACAGGATAGTATACCCGACAGCGCAACGGAAAACAGCGAAATCTCATCGGCAGCATAAAGAAACACACCGTGCAAATCAATACCGGCACGGTGTGTTTTGTTATTTAGTCACTTCAATTATTGGTTTTTCAAAGCGGACCTTTCCTTTTTGCGTTTCTTTGCTTTTTTAACGCATATAATAACAACAACCAATATCACGACTGCCGCGCCGCCCGCCGCAAACGGTATCCAAACGGGATTAGCAGGCGCAATGCAGAAAACGCCCTCTGTTCCCGTCATTTGCGCAAGCATATATTTTCCGCTTTGCGAGGCGTCAACGGAAACCCAGTTTTCTCCCGATAAAATCCACACCTTCGCCTTATTCGTACTTGGATTAAGCAAGCGTATCGGAACGGTATCGTTTTCCCCGACGTTCGTGTTTTTAAGCGTCAGACGGTATATTTTCGCGTCCTTGCCCGCACCCGACGGTTTCGCGATATTCTCTTCCGAAACTTCAAGCGTTACGTCGTCGGTGAAATTGCCCGCCGCCAGCGCGAGCGCGAGTTTTCCGTCCGCCTCCTCGCTTTGGGTTATCGTGACAACGTGATTGTAAACCGCTTCAAGCACAATATCGCTTTGCTTGCCCGACTTGTCGAAATCGGGCCACACGCCGTAATTATCGTCCTTTTCGGGAACATCGGGCAAAGTGATTTTGGACAAGTCCTGTCCGTATGAAAACGGTATCTCCGCGACTTGTTTTTCGTCAGCATTAAGAATAATGCGGAATGTCGTCATATCAACGGGCAAGTCTTCAACTTTTTTCAGTTTGTCAAAAGAAATCGGTTCGGCTCTGCCCGAATAGCTTATTCCGTCAACACCCGCAACGCCCGTATCGATAAAGCCGTTGTCTTTAAGCAAACCGTCCTTGTTGATATTACCCGCAATTGCCCCGACAAACTCGCTCCCGTCAAGTATTGTCGTTATCGCATAACAGCCGCTCAGACGGTTGGCGTAACCCGCAATTCCCCCGATATATGAAGTACCCGAAAGGCGGCTCTTTGTAAAGCAGCCGCGCACGGATGCGTCCGAATATCCGACTGCGCCGCCGACATAGTCCGTGCCTTTGATTTCTCCGTAATTCTCGCTGTTTATCGCCGTGCCGAGATCCATACGTCCCACAAGTCCGCCCGCGCCGTCCTTTTTGGCGGTTACTTTGCCGTAATTTATACAGCTTTGCAGTACCGATTTTGTTTCATACTTCGCTTTGGTGCTGATTTTATTCGTAACATCGTCTTCGGGATCGAGGTCGTATTCTATCGCCATTGAACCCGCAATACCGCCCACATTACGATCTCCCTCAACACTGCCGTTGTTGATACAGTCTGCTATCTTGCCGTCACGCGTTGAAGTTATATCATCTTCGGAAGTGTCTTGGATATGGTCTTTCAGCGATAAACTGTCGTTTCCTCCCGTGAGCGTGTTTATTTCGTCAATCACAAGGTCGGTTATAACTCCCACTTGTGTGTTTATCGCTTTGAGTTTATCGAGAAACGCACTTCCCTCTTCGTTAAAATCGGCGTTCATCTGTTCTGCCTCGGCAAACATTTTCGACAATGTATCAAAAAGGCTGTCGCTGTTTTTGCGAATATCGCCCGAAAGCGGTTTAAACGGACTTTTATCTATATCAGAAAGGCTGTCAACCGCGTCCGAAATGCAACCGAAAGCGTGTTCGCACAGTTTTCCCGCGTTGGACGCGTGGTTTGAAGCCAGACTCAATTTATCAAGAGCCTGTTTTGCGTAATCATTTACGGGCTTAACATCGTCAATTGCGTCACGCAGATTGTCCAAAGCCTTGATAAAACTGTCCGCCGCTTTTTCGGCGCTGTCCATTGCGCTTTGCATTTTTTCGCCCGCTTTTTCAAGGTCGTCTTTTATTGTGGGGAGCGAGTCCGCAATTTTCCCGACAGCGTCCGCGAAATCTTTTAACGCCGCCGACAAATCGTCCGTACTGTTTTGAGTATCGGTACGCGCCGATAAAGAAGTTCTTGACACTTCCGTTTCGGCAAAAGATATATCGGGTAAACTATCCGGCAGACTGATGTCGGGAAAACTTGTTTCCGGCAAGCTGTCGGGCAGACTTGTATTGGGCATGCTGTCAGGCAAACTTATATCGGGAAGGCTGTCCGAAGTACTTGTATCAATCTTTTCTATCCATTCAAGGATTTTGTCAATGCTTTCGGAAACGTCCCCTAAATCATTGAACACACCCTCCATTGCCTCGGCGGCGCGTTTGAGAGCCTCCGCCGCGTTTTTAAACGCCTGTGCGTCATCCTCGATAACGCTTGTCTGCAATTCGTCAAGCGCGTCGCTTATCTGTTGAGATGCGGTCTTGATACTTTCGGCGCAGTTGCGCAGATTTTCAATAGCTTTTTCAACGTCTTTGCTTGCGGTATCGGTTATTTCGGCAACTTTTTTGAGTATTTCAAAAGTATCGGACAACAAATCCGATATTTCGGAAATTTCCGCACCCAACTCGGAAAAATCATCAACGGCGGGTTTGGCGATATCAATCGCGTTGGAAATATCTGCTGTCACCATATTTACGCTTTCGATATTCCCGTTTACAAAGTCGTTCATACCGTTTGATATGCTCTGCAAATCGTCTTTTGCCGAATCCGCGCTGTTTTTGATATTCGTTAAATGACCCGACATTGTGTTGCCCATATTCTGTGCGTCGCTTAATGTGCCATCAATCATTTCGGTGAGCTTGTCAAGTTCCGTTCTGAGTTCTCCCAACAAATCCTCGGAGGGCGTTATTGACAGATAAGGCTCCGTTTGTCCGACAATACCGCCGACTTCTTTTCTGCCGAGTATCGTGCCGTCGTTCGTACAGCCCGAAATATATCCGCTTTGACGTCCGGCAATACCGCCCGCGTTATACCCGACGTGCGGATATCCCACGTCTCCGTGATTTACACAGCTTTGCACAATACCATCCGAATAACCCACAATGCCGCCCGTATCGGAACAACTGTTTAAAATGCTGTCTTCCTCGGTTTCGGTACCGTCAAGTATTTTATCCACGTCAATATCGGTGGAAAGCTCCTCTTCATTGTCCTGCGTGAGATTTATCCCCGCGTTGTTTTCGCATTTAATCAGCGTTCCCGAATTGTTCCCCGCGATACCGCCCGTGGCTGTCATTCCGTGGACTTTGCCCAGTGTTTCACAGGAAATCACCTGTCCGCTTTCAGCATTGTTTCCGACAATTCCCCCGACGTTCTTTTCGCCCGTGACAGAGCCGCCAAACGTGCAATCCTTTATTGTTCCGTAATTTTCTCCGACAATTCCGCCGATAACATTCTGCGAACCCTCAGGCGCGACTATTCCGTGAACTTCAAGATTTTCAATCTTTCCGCCTTTTTCCACATATCGGAAAAGCCCGATACCTGAACCCTGCGCCGTAATTCTGAGACCGTTTATCGAGTGACCGTTTCCGTTGAACGTTCCGCCGAAAATCGGTATCGGAGAAAAGTCATTATATCCCAGATCAATATCATCGGCAAGCGTTACCGTCTTGTTTTTCGACCAGCTGTCAAGCGTGCAGTTTTTGGCAAATTCGAGAAATTCCCCGGCATTTGAAATCGTAATCGTGTTTGAATTGTCCGCCGCGGCAAAATTATACGGCGTAATCAATGATACAAACAACGCGCCCGCCGAAATCGCCGACAATATCCGTTTACTCTTCATTCCCATTTGCCGACTCCTCCTCTTCATTCTCCACCGCGTCCGTTTCGAGCGCGGCATTCAGCGTTCCTCGGATAGTACCGTTAAATTCGCCGTCAACCATACCCGAAACATAGCCACGCATATGACCGTGTACCCGCATATTTCCGCTGCGGTTCTGCGAAGTCAGTTTGAGTTTCATTGTAATCGCCGTCTTTTCGATTATCGTATCGCCAAGCAGCAAAATCTGCGGCAAAATTCCCATTACAAGGAAAATCGAAATCAAAGTACCGCGTCCCAGGCATACACCTATTGACGAAATAGCCGGGTTGGTGGACAAAATTCCTATCAGGATACCCGCTGCCGCCAGAATTGTACCCGAAGTGATGATTGTCGGGAACGATTGGTTCAGCGCCTCTATCGTGGCTTTTTTCAGCGGCATTGTCTTTTTAAGTTCGACATAACGGTTTGCTATTACAATCGCGTAGTCTATGTTCGCGCCCATTTGAATTGAGCTTACGACAAGGTAACTCAGGAAGAACAGTGGGTCGTTTTGTAAGAACGGGAACGAAAAGTTAATCCACACAGAACCCTGAATTACCAGAATAAGCAGTATCGGAAGTCCCGAACTCTTGAACGTAAATATCAGTACGATAATAACAAATACTATTGTTAAAATCGAAATCAACAGGTTATCGTTCGAGAAAGACGTTGAGAGGTCGAAATCGGAAGTCGAATTGCCGACAAGCAGGCAAGTATCATCGCCGTAATATTTCGCCGCCGTTTCGTGAACCTTATCAAGGAACGCGGTTGTTTCGTCGCTTTCCTCGGGAACATTCAGCTGCAAAACGAGGCGGCTGTAATTCTCGCCTTTCAGCTGTTTCAGAGCGTCCGACAGCTGAACGTGCAAATCCTCGATAGTCTTTGTCATATCACTGTCAAGCGTTACATAACCCGCCTGCATTTCGTCATACACGAACATAAACATATCGACAAGCGGAACGCCGAATTTATCAACGCCCGAAACTATCTGACCGTAATTCTCGCCGTCAACCGCGTAAGCGGAATATAGCAAGCGTGCCACCTCTATATCTAAATCGGTGAGTTCGGCGAACTGACGCGGTGTGAGTTTGTCGGTAAGTACATAACCGTCCATAGCCTCAACGTTTGCCAAACCCAAAACGGAATCCGTTTCCTCCATTTTGTCGAGGTCTTTTAACAAATCTCCCTCTTTTTCGTAATCGCCCACGGGAACAAGCACGGCAAGCGTATTCTGTTTGCCGAATTTATCGTTTACACGCTCCTGCGCAATCTGCGTATCGTTTTTGCGCATTGTTGTGAGATCGGTCATACCGAAAGCGTACGGACACAGACTTGAGCAGATAAATCCCGCGACTATCAGCACAATGAAAATAGGCGGCATTATGTGGCGCGTTTTAACCGCAAGTTTGCCCCAACCCGTGATTTTCGGAACGAAATTCTTATGGTGCGTTTTATCAATCAGCTTGCTGAAACTCATCAGCAGTCCCGGCATAAGCGTGAAAACGGACAGCAGAGAAAGCAAAATCGCTTTCATCAGCACAAAGCCTAAATCCTTGCCTATACCGAACTTCATAAAGCACATCGCACCCAAGCCCGAAAGCGTTGTCATTGACGAACCCGCGATTTCGGGAATTGCTTTCGACAGGGCGATAACAACAGCGTCGTGAGCGTTCAGATGTTCGCGTTCCTCCGTGTAACGGTGACAGAGAATAATCGCGTAATCTATCGCCAGAGCAAGCTGTAAAATTACCGCGACGGAGTTTGAAACGAACGATATTTCACCGAAAATGAAATTCGTACCCTTATTCATAATCGCCGCCATACCGAACGTCATTATCAGTACGGGTATTTCCATATACGTCTGCGAGGTGAACAGCAGAACAAGCAGAATGATAACCACCGCGATTATCATAACAACCTGTATTTCCGCATCAAGCGACGCCGAATCGTCATTGCCCGTATCGCCCGTTATGTATACGTCATAGCCGTCGAGTATCTTTTTCACTCCGTCAAGCGCATTTAGGCTCACATCGTCTGTCGCTGTTCCGTCGTATGTAATCGAGAAAAGCGCCGCGCCGTCCTTGTAGTAATCCTCCGTGTTATCGAACGCGACTTCTTTCACTCCGTTTACTTTGCGTATCTTTTCGGCAAGTTCATCGGCTTGCGTAAACGCAATGTTATCCACCATTATACGGTTCGTTCCGAACGTGGTGAACTCCTCGTCCATAATGGTAAGGCCGCGGCGGGTCTCTGTTGTCGCAGGCAGATAGCTTGTGAGGTCGTCGTTTACTCTTATCCAATTGCCTGAAAAAACGCAGAATATCGCAAAGCCGATATACAAGAGATAAAACGCTTTCCGTTTATCAACAATAAACGCGGCTATACGTTCCATTGCGCTCGGTTTATCATCTTTTGTTTTTTCGGTTTTATCGCTCAATTTCCGCACTTCCTTTCATTAACAATATAAGGTTGAAATACTTTAACAATCATTATACCACACCTGTGAAATAATGTCAACACACAAAAACACCCTGTTTTGTGAATTATCACCGTAAACAATATCCCGCACACCTGTCAGGTATGCGGGATAAATTTATTCAGCCAAAAGCTTTATCGAAAATTAACCGAGACGCTTCTCGATCTCGTCAAGCTGATGATACAGCTCTGCGGGAACCTTTCCGCCCTTTGCTTCAATGTCTTCCTTGTAGTAACGGCGCATTTCAGCAACTTCCTTAACCCAAAGATCCTTATCAATATAAAGGAGCTTCTTCATAATTTCGGGTGTTACTTCATCCTCAATGCCCTCTACGTTGATGTCTTCGGGCTTGGGAACATAGCCGATAGGAGTTTCAACAGCGTCAACAGCACCCTCGCAACGCTTGATGATCCAGTCGAGAACACGCATATTGTCGCCAAATCCCGGCCAGATAAAGTTGCCGTTCTCATCCTGCTTGAACCAGTTTACGTTGAAGATCTTCGGAGCCTTATCGCCGAGCTTAGCACCCATATCCAGCCAGTGCTGCCAGTAATCGCCGACATTGTATCCGATAAACGGCTTCATAGCCATAGGATCGTGACGGAGTACGCCAACAGCGCCTGTTGCAGCCGCAGTCGTTTCGGAAGAAACAGCGGAACCTACATATGTGCCGTGATTCCAGTTGAATGACTGATATACCAAAGGAGTTGTGGACGCGCGTCTGCCGCCGAAAATCATTGCCGTTACGGGTACGCCCTGAGGATTGTTAAATTCCTTGGACAGGCACGGACAGTTTACAGCGGGAGCAGTGAAACGTGAGTTCGGGTGAGCGAGCTTCTGCGGCTTGCCGTCAGCGCCCACCTGCGCGGTGAACTCCTTGCCGTTTACCTTTGCGCCCTTCCATTCTTCCGCGTTCTCGGGCGGGTTCTTGTCCAGACCCTCCCACCAAACGGTATTGTCATCGAGATTTATGGCAACGTTTGTGAAAATAGCGTTCTTCTTGGTGCATTCAAGAGCGTTGAAGTTGCTCTTTGCATTTGTACCGGGAGCAACACCGAAGAATCCGTTTTCGGGGTTGATAGCGTAAAGTCTGCCGTCGGGACCGGGCTTCATCCAAGCGATATCAACACCGACCGTGAATACTTCATAGCCTGCGTCCTTGTAAACCTTCGGCGGAATGAGCATTGCAAGGTTGGTCTTGCCACATGCGGACGGGAATGCCGCAGTGATATACTTGATATCGCCGTCGGGCTTCTTAACGCCCAGGATAAGCATATGCTCTGCCAT
>JALEQE010000183.1 GCA_022766825.1 Oscillospiraceae bacterium
AGTATTCCGCAGAGCTTTTCGGCGTTGGATTTTGTTCGCTTTGTAGTGCCGAAACACGGCATTGTAACGGTGATTATATCGCTCAACGGGCGGTTGAGTATTTTCATAGCCTCAACGCACACCAACAGCGCAAGACAGCTGTCCAGTCCGCCCGAAATTCCCACAACAACCGTTTTGCAATGTGTGTGTTCGATACGTTTTGAAAGCCCATGCGCCTGCATTGTGAGTATATCGCGGCAGCGTTTCGCTTTTTCGCCCTCGGCGGACGGTACGAACGGTAACGGCTGAATTTTTCGTGTAATGACGGTTTCGTGCGGTTTCATTTCAAAAGGAACGTAAATCATCTCGTCGTGTCCGCTGCGGAATGAAGTGTTGCGGCGGCGTTCAAGCGACAGCTTTTGAACGTCGATTTCGCTGATTGTAAGTCCTGTGGTGAACAGTTCGCTTTCGGCGAGCATAGTACCGTTTTCGGAAATCATTCGGTGACCGCCGAACACAAGGTCTTGCGTGGACTCGCCGTTGCCCGCGCTCGCGTAAATATAACCGCAAATCAGCCGCGCGGACTGCCCCGTGACAAGCTCACGGCGGTAAGCGTCTTTACCTATCGTTTCGTTGGACGCGGAAAGGTTCGCTACGACGGTTGCGCCGTTTGTGGCGAGGCTTATCGAGGGTGGCTCGGGCGACCACAAATCCTCGCAGATTTCAATGCCGAATTTCAGTTCGGGAATATCATCACATACAAATAAAATATCCGTACCGAACGGGTAATACTGGTCGCCTATCTGAATTGACCATTCGTCATCGGAGTTTGGCGCGGGGGAAAATTGCCGCATTTCGTAAAATTCGTTATAGTTCGGGAGAAATTTTTTGGGAACTGCTCCGAGAATTTCGCCGTTTTGGAAAACCACGGCGCAGTTGTAGAGTTTATCGGTTTTTTGCCGTGAAACAATCGGACAGCCGACAGTCACAAGCATATCCGAACCCTCGGACGCTTTTACAATTCGCATAAGAGCCTTTTCCGCGCCTTTGAGAAGTGTTTGTTGATAGAACAAATCGTGGCAGGTGTATCCCGTAACGCACAGTTCGGGGAACACAAGAATATTCACGCCCTTTTCCCGCGCGTCGTTCATAAGCTCAATTATTGCGTCGGCGTTGTATTCGCAGTCCGCAACGCGAATTTTCGGTGTTGCCGCCGCCGTTTTTATAAATCCGTCAAACATAAAATATCCCCCGATTATCCGTTCATAAATTCAAACCATAACATACTTATTATATTATACACTAATTTAGCATATTTATCAAGCACATATTTTAAAAGCCCCGAATTGTCGGGGCTTTTTGTGCATTATAACCAAAAATTAGTCTGCGTTAGAGGATGTTTGTTCGGATTTCGACTCCGCGAGAGAAAGATCGTTCATCAGGTCTGAGATGTTTTCAATGCCGCCGTAGAGCATCTTGATCTGATTGTTGATGTCGCTCATTGACTTCTTGATACCGTCAAGCGTTTTCTGGATTTCGGCGGTTTGCTTGGAGTTCTTTTCCGCAAGCGTGCGAACCTCCTGCGCGATAACGTTGAATCCCGCGCCTGCCGCGCCCGCTCTTTTGGCTTCGATAGACGCGTTGAAGCCGATAAGCGTAAGCTGTGTCGAGGCGTTTTCTATCGTTTTAACGATGATATCGGTGTTGTCTACCGCCTTTGTTGACGCTGATACGGCGTCTTTTATGCGTTCACAGTCGTGTGTAATGTTGTTTACGGAATCAACAACAGAATTTATCTTCTGACCTATTTCGGAAACTTCGCCGTTTTCGTTGTTGCCCTCGCGCGCCGCATTTCCTCGTTCCGCGGCAAGAGCGCGCATATAACCGTTCTCCGCCATATCTGAAACCATCTGCGAGAGAAGATCGGCTGCCGCCTGAATACGGGTTTCCGACACTGTTTCGACTTCGTTTGCCGCCGCCTCGTATTCGGTGGGGTTAATTCCCAGTGTGCGCGCAGTGGAATTCATTTTACGGCTGTCCGGTTTGTTTGTAAACGCCTGACCTCCGACCAGAACGCCTATGCACGAGCCCCTTACGATAACGGGGATAGCAAATTCCGAAAGTCCCGCATGGCAAACTTTCACTATGGTACGCAATGAATTTTTCGCTTCGTTAATACAACCTTGCGTAAATTTCTTGCAGCGGTCCGCGCCTTCGGATGAATTCTTCACACAGTTTGCGCAAAAATCGCTTTCTCCGCTCCAATATGTTGAGCCTGAAATCATTTCGTCCTTGTCAAGTGCCGCAACGGACATTCCGGTCGCGGCAGAGAAAGAGTCCAGAAAAGTCCTCAGAGAATTTGTTTCGATTATTTCGCTTAACGACATATTTTCGATTTCCATATATGTACACCCCGACAAATAAATTTTTACAGCGTATAATTCGTGTAAATCTTTCGGCAACACCGCACAATTAACGGCTAACGCCTTTGTTCAGACGACGTTAACGTCGTCTAGCGCTTTGCTTGCATATTTCCCGTCATATTGCACAATTCGTCCTAGCACGCATTATGCGCTTTGCGCAAAACGCTACATACAGCCTTGCGTCGTCCTCGTTATACAATCTGACGGAAAATCTGACGGCGCAATCGAACGCCAATAATTATGCGATGTTGCCTTATATAATTATACAACTTTTATCAAAATAAATCAAGTGGGATTTGAAAATTTTGGCGATTTTCACAAAAACCTGTCTTCAAAAGTTTCATATAAATATCGTTTAAATTGCAAAAAACTCTTGAAAAAATACTGCGCTTAGTGTATAATATATAAGTATAGAGTCTTGTGAAATGGAGGAAAAATATGGAATTTATAAGCGAACGCACAGCATACACAATGATCTCCGATACCGTTGTAAAAGCGGGTGTTTCTTTGTTCAATGCGGTGAAATATATCTATATGATAGGAGATAAAGATTTTTACAACATAAACGTAAAGGATATCTTTAAAATAACACTGAAGAATATCACAGATACAACGGCTCTTTACAATACGGGCATCAAGCTTGATAAGGAACGGTGCAAGGAGATGAATTCACCGGAATATGAGCGCGTTTTGTCGCTTATTGTGTATTCGTTTGCCGTTCGTCTGCCCGAACTTAAAAATATAAAAACACCTTCCGGTTCGCTTAACGACAAGCAGATAAGAAATATTTACGATATGGTTATTTCAAAAGGCGCGGGAAATTATGAGAATATAATAGCCGATGATTTTGAGGATATTCGCAGAATGGTAAAACTTGGCAAGCCTGTTCCCGCATATGACGCGGAATGGTACAAAAGCTATATATACGGCTATGTGCCGGCGTTGGCGTCTGTCGGAAACAGAAATATGTTCTTATTGGGTAGCTGTGATATTTTGTTTACGTTATTTTACGGCGCTCTTGAAGAGGAACTTGAAAATCTGTTGAACAAACTGTCGGCGCAATCTCAGAATTAAAGGATCGGTGAATATGAGCGTAAAAATATGCGCGGACAGCGTTTGCGACTTGTCCGGGGAACTCAAAAAACGGTATGACATAAGCGTTGTGCCGCTGTATGTGAATGCGGGCGATAAGTCATACAAAGACGGTATCGAAATCGGACAAAAGGAAGTATTCAAGCACTACCGCGAAACGGGCAAGCTGTGTTCCACTTCCGCGGTGAACGTTGAGGACTTTAGATGTTTTTTCGAGGAACAGCTAAAAGGCTATGACGAGCTTATAATAATCACGATAAGCTCCGAGTTTTCAACGTGTTTTCAGAATGCGAAAATCGCGGCGCAGGATTTTCCTAACGTTCGTGTTGTCGATTCGCGGAATTTGTCAACGGGCGAGGGGTTGGTTGTCGTTTCGGCGGCAAAGCTGGCGGCGCAGGGACTTTCCGCCGATGAAATAGTCGCGAAACTTGCGGATATTATACCGAAAGTGGATGCGTCGTTTTTTGTGGCGAACGTTGAATATCTGCATAAAGGCGGACGGTGTTCTTCAATAGCCGCGCTGGGAGCAAATCTGCTGAAACTGAAACCGTGTATTGAGGCTCGCGACGGTAAAATGACCGTTGTGAAGAAATATCGCGGCAGTATTGAAAAGACGATACAGAATTACGTCAAAGACCGCTTGACAGACGTTGATGTTGACGATAATCTGATTTTCATAACGCACACAACGTCTGCGGAGAATACCGCGCTTGCCGAAAAGGAAATCAAAAAGTACAAGAATTTCAAGGAAATCGACACAACGGACGCGGGCTGTACGGTTGCGTGTCACTGCGGCGAGGATACGCTGGGAATTTTATTTATCCGCAAGTGAAAACGGATAAGCGCGTCCGCATATAATGTCACGAGGTGATTTTATATGCAGACGGTTACAAAACATGCTTTTACGGAACAGGACAGACCGGTTTTAAAGGCGACTGTCAAGGGAATTGCGGGTTATCCGCGAGTGGAGGGCGCAGTGCATATTTATGCTCTTCCGAATGGGATTTATTTGCAGGGCGATTTCACGGGACTGCCGAAGTCGAGCGATTTCGCGTTTCACGTTCACGAGGGGCTGGTGTGCGGAGAATTGGGCGATAAGCTGTTGCCGCTACCCGATATAATGTCGGACGCAGAGGGCAAGGCTTCAACGCAGCTGTATCTTGACCGTGTTATGTCAACCATTATCGCGGGAAAACCGATAGTGTTGCACTTGAAAGCGGACGGAAAGGAAACGCAGGTTGCCTGCGGCTTGTTGGCGCGGGTATTGTAAAAACAGGAGGAAGTTCAAAATGAGCGAAATAAGAGATGTGAATTTGTGGGAAAGCGGCGAGCGCAAAATAGAGTGGGTAAAGCGCAATATGCCGCTTTTGAACGGTATAGAAAAGGAATTTGCGGCGGAAAAGCCTTTCAAGGGATTGAAAGTTGCGCTTTCCGTTCATTTGGAGGCAAAGACCGCGTACCTTTGCGAAGTACTTGCGGCGGGCGGCGCGGAAATGTACGTTACGGGCAGTAATCCGCTTTCAACGCAGGACGATGTGGCGGCGGCTCTCGTACATAACGGGCTGAACGTTTTTGCGTGGTACAACGCGACAGATGAGGAATATCACGCTCACATTTCCAAAGTAATCGAGTGCGCCCCGAATATCATTATCGATGACGGCGGCGACCTCGTAAATCTAATTCACAACGAACACCCCGAACTTATCCCGAACGTACTCGGCGGGTGCGAGGAAACGACAACGGGAATTATCCGCTTGCTTGCTATGGACAAGGCAAAGGCTCTGAAATTCCCGATGGTACTTGTCAACAACGCCGATTGCAAGCATTTGTTCGATAACCGTTACGGCACGGGTCAATCCGTTTGGGACGGAATTAACCGCACGACAAATCTTATTGTTGCGGGAAAACAAGTCGTTGTCGCGGGTTACGGCTGGTGCGGCAAAGGCGTCGCAATGCGCGCGAAAGGATTGGGCGCGGAAGTTATCGTCACCGAAATTGACCCGATAAAGGCTATGGAAGCGGTAATGGACGGCTTTAAGGTAATGCCTATGCGCGAGGCGGCGAAATTCGGCGACTTTTTCGTTACGGTAACAGGCTGCGCCGATGTTATCGGCGAGGAAGCGTTCAACAATATGAAAGACGGTGCGATTTGCTGTAACGCAGGTCACTTTGACGTTGAAGTCAATATGGCAAAGTTGCGCGAAATCGCGGAAAGCAGTTATCTC
>JALEQE010000145.1 GCA_022766825.1 Oscillospiraceae bacterium
AGAATACTTCC
The DNA here is from genome assembly GCA_022766825.1 of Oscillospiraceae bacterium. Taxonomy (GTDB): domain Bacteria; phylum Bacillota; class Clostridia; order Oscillospirales; family Ruminococcaceae; genus CAG-115. The sequence goes on from JALEQE010000145.1 coordinate 12, forward strand.
GTTGCTGTTGTCGGCGGCGGTAACGTTGCTATGGACGCGGCAAGATGCGCAAAACGTCTCGGCGCGGAAAATGTTTATATAGTATATCGCAGAAGTGAAGAGGAAATGCCCGCGCGTAACGAAGAAATCGAACACGCAAAGGAAGAGGGCATTATCTTCAAAACACTTAACAATCCCGTTGAGATACTCGGTGACGAACACAAGTTCGTTAAAGGAATGAAGTGCGTTGAAATGGAGCTTGGCGAGCCTGACGCTTCGGGACGCCGCAGACCTATTGAAAAACCGGACAGCGAATTTGTGCTTGACGTAGACTGCGTTATTATGTCAATCGGTACATCACCCAACCCGCTTATTAGAAATACCACAAAAGGCTTGGAAACCAACAAACACGGCTGTTTCATTGCCGACGAAAACGGACAGACTTCCCGCGAAGGCGTATTTGCGGGCGGTGACGCTGTTACGGGCGCGGCAACGGTAATTCTCGCAATGGGCGCGGGTAAAACCGCCGCCAAAGCTATGGACGAATATATTAAGAGCAAATCATAATTTTTTACTAAGAGTTGTTTTCCAACACTCTAAGCCGCTTCGGAAATGGGAGCGGCTTTTATTTTACTCTACTTTATTATGAAGTTTTTCTTTCAACATTCAACAGAAAAAAGTTAATAAAAAAGTATTTCACTTTAATTCAAACAATATTCAACAAAAAATATGAAAAAATAAACTTATCAACAAAATAAAAAATTAACGAAGTAATGCCGTTTACTAACATATTCAACATAGTTTTCAACTTTATTTACGGGTTTTTAACTTTATTTTGTTGAAAATTATAAAAATAATAAGAAAAAATAAACTAAATAAAAAAGTTTTCAACAATAAAACGGTAATTATTATTGAATTTACGAAGTTATCACATTTATAAATCAATTTTAATATTCTTATATGAATAAAAATTTAAGTAATTTTTATAAATTCATCAAAAAAATTTGCGATAAATTATTTTTTCCACATCTTTTTTACTATTTTAAGCTACTTTTTTACACTTTCAACTTAGTTTTCAACAATTTTCATTAACTTTACACTTTGTATAATTGTATTTTACGTTTTTAACCGCTTATTGTTGAAATTTTAATAAATAAAAGAGGAATATTCTGAATTACATTGTTAATAACCATTTTAATGGCAAAAATATATTTGTTTGTTAAAAATACACAGTTTATTGTGTATTTTCTGTTTTTATTTCTTCTAAAAAAAACTTGAAATAATTTGTGGAATATGGTATAATTATATAAAGTATATGTGGAAGTAGCTTTATTTTGATTTTTTGTGTTGTGGAATGGTGAAAATATGGATTCAATGACTTCTCTTTCGGATATTTACAAATGCGTTGTAGAAAATTGCGTCAAGGAATACGATCTCTCGGATACTGCGAGAGATATATGGCTTGATCCGCTGAAACCCGTAAAAATGGAGGGCAATACCTTTGTCCTCGCGACAGATATCGAATTTAAGCGCGATACGCTTAATAATCTGTATGTTCCTTATATTGAGGAACAATTTAAAAACGTACTGGGCGTTCCGATAAAGGTAAAGATAATTGTTGACAGCAGTATAACTGCGGACAAGCCGTCAATTTCAAATCTGATAAACGCTGAACCTGTAAACGAAACAGTGGGCGAAATAAATAATAAAATTACCTATACCTTTGATAATTTTATTGTGGGACCGTCAAACAATCTTGCTTTCGTTGCGGCAAAAACCGTTGCGAAAAAGCAATATGATAAATTCAATCCTTTATTTATCTATGGCGATTCGGGTCTCGGAAAAACGCATCTTCTGTCAGCAATACAAAATGAAATGCAGAAAAATTATCCCGGAATAAATATTATTTATATTCCCGCCGAGACATTTACAAACGAGTTTCTGCATTCTATATCAACAAAAACCGTCGAACAATTCGACGAAAAATACAGAAGCGCAGACGCTCTGCTTATTGACGATATTCAATTTATTGCGGGTAAGGATCAGACCGAGGAAAAATTCTTCCATATCTTTAATGAACTGTATAATCAGAACAAAGCAATCGTTCTGACGTCAGACCGTCCCGCAAAAGAAATAAAGTCTATCTCTGACAGACTGAGAACACGCTTTTCAAGCGGACTTATTGCCGATGTAAAACCGCCGGAATATGAAACAAGGCTTGCAATAATTCAGCGTAAGGCGGAGCTTCTTAATTTTAATATAAGCGACGAAGTTATTGATTATATTGCAACGAAGCTTAAATCAAATATCCGTCAGATTGAGGGCGTTATAACAAAACTCAACGCGCTTTATATGGTTTCTCAGATGAAAACCACAATCGCTGTGGCACAAAGCGTTATAAAAGACGTTGTTACCGATCATCAGCCTATTCCGATAACAGTTGATAAGATAATAAGCGAAGTGGCAAAAATATACAATATTGATCCTGATGAAATGAGATCACAGCGTCGGACAGCCAATATTTCACAGGCACGTAAAGTTGCAATATACGTTATTCAGGATGTTACAGGACTGCCTTATGAAGCAATTGGACAGGAGTTCAACGGTCGCGATCATTCTACGGTTGTATACGCGATAAAATCCGTAAAAGAGGAAATGGAACGCGACAGCAGTTTCCGTTCCGTTGTCGAGGATATTATTAAGAATGTCAAAACCAGTCAGTAATTTCCACACTTTTTTCAACGCCTTTCAACAGACTGTTAAATCACAATATGTTTTTAAACTTTTTATTATGTTTTAAACAGACAGACGTTGAATAATCAGCGACTGTTATAACGTTTCACTATGCGGTTTTTCTTAATTTGAACAGTTTCAACCGTCCTTATTGTTATTATTAAAATATAAATATTATTTATAATCTGATAAATTGAAAAATTTAATCAGAATCAGCGGCGATTTTTCACCGCGCTGCCTTATATAAAGAAAGGAGAATTTCTTATATGAAATTCAGCTGTAATAAAGATACTTTTCTGGAGGCTGTGGTTACAACGTCAAAAGCGGCTTCCGCAAAATCAACAATTCCCGCACTTGAAGGAATATTGCTGGAGCTTGAAGACAATACATTGTCAATGACGGGTTATAATCTTGAAATCGGAATTAAAACGGAAATTACGGTCAATAATGAGAATAACGGCAGTATTGTTATAAATGCAAAGCGTTTGTGCGACATTATCAGAAAAATGCCGTCCGGCGATATTTCAATAATGATTGAAGAAAACAAATGCGCAACAATTTCAAACGGCAGAACAAAAATGTCAATTATGTGTATGGACGCCAACGATTATCCCGCTGTTCCGCAGGCGAACGTTGAAAATGGATTTACAATGCAGCAGAAAATTCTGAAAAGTATGATTACACAGACAAAATATGCGTGTGCGGTCACTGATACAAAACCTGTATTTACAGGATGTCTGTTTGAGGTTCAGGATAATGTTCTGAGCGTAGTTGCAATGGATGGTTTGCGTATTGCGGTACGTCAAGAGCCTTTGAACTACGAAAACACAAAATTTATTGTTCCTTCAAAAACACTTGAAGAATTGTCACATTTACTTTCTGACGAAGATGATAAAAATATTACCGTAAGTATTGAAAAAAATCAGATTTCGTTTGAATTTGGAAAATATACTATGATATCGCGTCTGATAAACGGTGAATTTCTTGATTTTCATAAGTATATCAAGTCGGATAGCTCCGCATTTGTGGAGATCAATTGTCCGGATATGATAAATTCTCTGGAACGCGCTATGCTTGTTATCAATGAAAAAGTTAAGCTTCCTCTGCGCTGTGAGTTTTCGTCCGATACTCTTTCGCTGAGCTGCACAACTTCATTGGGTTCTTTCAATGATCAGATAAATATCAAATACAGCGGAGAACCGTTTACAATAGGATTGAATACAAAGTTTCTGCTTGACGCTTTCAAAGCAAGCGAAAGCTCGGATATTAAATTTATTATGACAGGGAAGAGCATAGAGCCTGTTTTGATTGTTCCGAAGGAAGGAACGGAATTTACGTTTTTAATAATGCCCATGCGGTTAAAATAATTTTATGAGAGGATTGTTAGTATGGAAGAATTGAAAATCATTACACCCGCAATAAAGCTGGATCAGCTTGTAAAGTATGCAGGTTTTTCCGAAACCGGTGCAAAAGCAAAAATTTTGATTGACCTTGGTGAATTTAATGTTAACGGTGAGCTTTGTACAAAGCGCGGAAAAAAAATCAAACCCGGTGACGTTATCGAATTTAAAAATAAAAAATACAAGGTTGTTTTTGATGAAGAAAGTGCGGCTGCTGCCACTGCAGAGGAAAACAGCGAAGAAAAATAAATGTATATTACGAAGATCACTATACAAAATTTCAGAAATATCCGCGAGGCGGAGCTTGAATTTGATAAGGATCTGAATATATTTGTCGGACGCAACGCTCAAGGAAAAACCAATATTTGCGAGGCAATTTCGGTTTGTCTGGGCGGGAGCTTCCGGCGCGCTCGTTTTTCACAGTATATTCCAATGGATAATCCTGAAGCGGAAGTAAAAATCAAATTGTATTTTCGTGATGATATTACAAATCGTGAAAATATAATTGATTATACTATTCGTAAAAATAATGTTCTGATAAATTATAACGGAATAAAAATGAAAGACGCGGCAGAATTATACGGAGTGTTAAAATACGTTGTTTTTATACCAGAGCATTTAAATCTTATAAAAGGCGCGCCTGAGTTGCGGCGGGATTATCTTGACGATGTTGCCCTTATGCAGACTCAGACTCATTTTAAGAAATTAACAAGGTATAACAAAGGGTTAAAACAACGAAATAATATACTTTCGGTAAATAATGGTGATTTCGGAACGGTTTCAGAATTGCTCGCTCCGTGGAACGAAATTCTTGTAACTGAAGGAATAAATGTCACTTATGGTCGTTTGAAGTATTTTACGTTTCTAAAAAAACGCGCGGCGGAGCTTTATTCTGAATTGACAAACGGTGCAGAGAAACTTTCTATGCAATATCAGAGCTCTGCTTTTAAAACAGAAAGTATAGATTTTAATAATATTGATAAATTGTATAAAAAATATTTGTCAGAATTAGAAAAAAATCTTGCGGCAGAAATGAAATTGCACTATACTCTGACGGGCGTTCACCGTGATGATGTGAACTTTTTTATCAATGGGATGTCTGCGCGTGAATTTGCGTCGCAGGGGCAAATCAGAAGCATAGCTCTTGCACTTAAGCTTTCAGAGGCGGATATTATTCGCCAAAAGAATAAAACAGATCCCGTTATAATTCTGGATGATATTTTAAGTGAACTGGATTCCATTCGCAGAAATTATATTATTCACCATATTGAAAAATCACAGGTATTTATTACTTGTTGTAATATAAATGAATTGTCCGCTTTGACAAACGGCAAGGCGTGGAACACCGAAAATGGGTGTTTTACGCTAATATAATAATACAAAATTGTATAATATTTATTACATTTACTTGGAGTATAATTATGTTTTTGTTTTTGGGCGGCGATATAACAGTACGTTCTGAAGATATTATTGGTGTATTCGATATTGAGGAATGTTCGGTTAGCCGTATAACTGCGGATTATTTAAATTCGTGTCAGAAAAAAACACAGATTGTAAATATTTCTGAAGATATGCCTAAAAGTTTTATCATTACGGATAAGAAAACATATATTTCCAACGTTTCGCATAACACGATTGTCAAGCGAGCGAGATAGATCAACAACAGTTACCGCCGAATAAAATGGCGGTATTTCTGTTTGTATAATGATAATTATTTATACATTTTGTAATTATTTGATAATATCGTCGAAATGTATCTGAAACTTGATTTTATTGCGGATTTCTTGAAATTTATTATAGTAAAGCACTTGATTTTTTTTTGATTTTGTG
>JALEQE010000004.1 GCA_022766825.1 Oscillospiraceae bacterium
CAGAAACAGCGTACGAAACGCTTTGTGTTCTGCGTTACAGGCTCGGAGAAGTCCGAACCCTGCGGAGAAACCGCTCCGATAATCGTTACCGAACCCTCGGTATCGTTAAGGTTCTTCACATAGCCCGCGCGCTCGTAAAACTCGGACAAACGGCTCGGAAGATACGCGGGGAAACCTTCCTCGGCAGGCATCTCTTCCAGACGTCCCGAAATCTCACGCAAAGCCTCTGCCCAACGTGACGTTGAATCCGCCATAATCGCGATATGATAACCCATATCACGATAATACTCAGCAAGCGTGATACCCGTATAAATAGACGCCTCACGCGCCGCGACAGGCATATTTGACGTGTTCGCGATAAGAACAGTTCTGTCTGTCAGGGGTCTGTTGGACTTCGGGTCGATAAGCTCGCTGAACTCGTCCAGAACCTGCGTCATTTCGTTGCCGCGCTCGCCGCAACCGATATAAACGATTATATCTGCGTCGCACCACTTAGCGAGTTGGTGCTGCGTCATAGTCTTACCCGTACCGAAACCGCCCGGTATAGCCGCCGCGCCGCCTTTACCTATCGGGATTATCGTATCAATGATACGCTGACCGGTGATAAGCGGGCGGGTAACAGGCAAACGTCTTGAAATGGGGCGAGCCTTCTTTATTGCCCATTTCTGAACCATAGTAAGCGGCTTTTCCGTGCCGTCTGCCAGCTTTAATTTGATTATTGTATCGTTTACGCAATACTTACCGTTTTCCGCGGTGAACACAACCTCGCCGCTCATATCGGGCGGTACCATACACTTATGCGTGATAAGCGGTGTTTCGGGACAGGTGCAGTAAATATCGCCGCCTTTGAGCTTGTCGCCGACTTTCACGGTTACGGTAACATCATATTTCTTTTCCGTATCGAGCGAAAACAAAGCGTTTCCTTCTGCGACAAAAGGGCCATTCAGCTTTGTCATATCGCGCAACGGACGCTCAATTCCGTCGAATATATTTGAAATAATACCCGGTCCAAGCGTTGCGCAAACAGGTTGACCCGTGCTTTCAATCGGCTCGCCGATTTTAAGTCCCGCAGTATTCTCGTAAACCTGTATGGTCGTGAATTTATCGGAAACACCGATAACCTCGCCTATAAGCCGTTTATTGCCCACATACACCATTTCCAGCATTGAGAAATCGCGCGTATTTGCGGCTTTTACAACGGGTCCGTTTATTGAATATATCGTGTTGTTCAAGATATTCATCCTCCTGTAAGGCGGCAAGCGTTCAATTGCGGAACACCGCCGCCTACTTTATCTCAAAGTCGCAATTCGGGCTTATCGGTGAATGCTTCCTTCTCGCTGCTGAGAGCGTTGTCCAGCGTATGATCCGCGAACAGTCCCTTTTCCTCATTCAGCGCGCCGATACCGCCGATCATTATCGTATTATCAACCCGCACCTCGTGCGAAGTAAGCTGCTTTACCTTTTCGATATCCTTTGCCGCCGCCAGAACAACAAAATTGCCGCCAAGCTCGCTTTCCGCCTTGGAAAGCGAACGTTTCAGATAATCGTCATATTTTTCCGACTTCGCAAATTCGACAAGTTCTCCGCGTATTTCTTCAAAAAAGTCATCAATAATTTGTTTTCTGTGCGCACGGACAGCTTTTGTGGTTTCAAACTCACAGCGCGAAATTTCCTTTTTGAACTTCATCTCGTATACGCCGCGCTCAGCACGAGCCTGCGACAAAGCTTCCGACAATGCGTGCTCTGCCTTAGCCTTGCCCGCCGCGTTTTTCTTCGCGCGAATTTCTTCGGTTGCCTGCGCAATCTCCTCATCGGCGAGTTTGTCTATTGCCGTGCGGAACATTTCCGCTTTTCCGGCATACATAGCGTCTAAACCCATACTAACCTCTCATTCACAGCCTGATACCGATAGCTTCTTCAACATAGCGCGAGATGGACTCGACAACGCCGCTGTTTCCGTGGCGGTCGGGTATCTCAACTATAAGAGGTCTGCGGCGGTTCAGCTTAATGTCATAAACTTTATCGTGGCACAGCTCCACAAGTTTTTCCGTCATAAGAACCACGGCAACATCTTTGTCCTCGACCGCCTTGTCAAGCTCTTGTTCAACGTGTTCCCTGCTGTGAGCCACAACGCCCTCTATACCCGCAATGCGCATACCCATCTGAGTATCGATATTATCGCTTATCAAAAAGAATTTCATAGTTTCCCTCGAACAGGCAAATCAGCCGAACAGAATAAGGATAGAAATAAGCAAGCCGTAAATCGCAACACCTTCGCCAAGGGCTACGAAAATCAGAGCCTTTGAGAATGCCTTATCGTTTTCGCTTACCGCGCCGATAGCCGCAGGAGCCGCGCCGCCAACCGCGATACCCGTACCGATTGAGCCAAGACCTGTTGACAAAGCCGCGCCGATGTATTTAAGTCCGTCACCCAGACCGAGCGCCGCGTTTGCCGCTTCGGTAGCCTCCGCGAATGCGCCTGTAATCGGCAAAATCGTCATAACAACCAAAACTCCGAAGAACGAAGCAACGTTGGCGATAACGGAACGCTTTCTGTTTACAGGCTTACCGGCCTTCATACGTTTAAGACTTACAAACAGCGGGATCATAATTGCCGCGATAACGCAAAGCGGCATAATGAAAAGAAGTGCAGTTTTCATAATAATATCCTCCAGAATTATTTTTGAACTTTATCCCGCCGCGCGGAACAAAGTCATATTTACCTTTTTATTCTGCGTCGAGCTTTATCTCAACAGGCTTGAAATCCGAACCGCCACCCTCGTAGAAACGGTTGAAGATCTCATAAAACTCAAGACGCAATACCTGAATGGCAACAAGGAATCCCTCAATGCCCATAACCAGTATGTTGCCGAAAACATATCCGACAATACCGCCCGCTGTTACGGGCGCGCCCGTGCCTACTCCCGACATCATTGAAACAACAAGCATAAAGCCTGCGTGCGACAGTACAAAGCCGCCTATTCTCAAATATGACATCGTATTCGACAGAAAACTTATCGCCGCCTCGAAAAGCTCGATAACGTTGCTTATTATAAAGTTGCCGATTTTAAACGGCTCTTCGGATTTCTTGTGCGCCATAGCGTTCATAAGCGGTTCTTTGAAGAACATCAGCACCGCGGGAAGAACGATAAGGCAGATAACATATGGCGCGGTCATAAGCGGAATACCGTACAGCAGTTGGCAAATAAGACCGACAACCAAAGACGCGTACAGAACTATGCCGCAAACTCCGTTCACTCCGAAAAGCGCCTCGCCCGTTTTGCCCGCCTTGAATTTAAGCACCATATTGAATATCATTGAAATAAGTATCAGCACAATACCTATTGCCAAAGCGAACAGCAAAACCACGGTCGCTACCTCGAATATGCTGTCGGGGTGTTCGGGTATTCCAAGACCGCCGAACATCTTGCAAACTCCGCCCCAAATATCCGAACGGTGATATATCGGCGGGATTATCGTTTCAATTCCGAATACCGAGCCGTAAATACAGCCGCCAAGCATTGAGAATATTCCCAGCCTTGTCATAATCGGAGCAAGTCCGTTTTTGGTAAGTCTGGTGAGCAAAAGACCCAACAACAGAACCACAAAGCCTTGTCCAACATCGCCGAACATCAGTCCGAACAGTATCATATACGTTATTGCGACATACGGGGTCGGATCAAACGCGCTGTATGACGGAAGTCCGTACATCTTAACGAACATCTCAAACGGACGCACGAACCAATTGTTTTTGAGCTTAACAGGAATATCCTCAGAGGCTTTCTTCTTATCGACCGGAATTTCAATGCACTGAATTTCGGGCGACGCTTTTTTCAATTCCTCACGCAGAATATCGCATTCTCTTGTGGGGCAGAATCCCGAAAACGAGAACTTTCCGTCCGAGATTACCGCTTTCTTGCGCAGTTCAAAGCAATCCGACTTATATTTCAGCTTGCACATCACCCCGGCAAATTCGCCTTCAAGCTCTTTTCTGAACCCGTCAAGCTGTTTTTCGAGATCTTCTTTCTGCTTACCCTCAGCCTCAATCAATTCGGCAAGCTTTTTATCAGCATTTTCCGCGTTATCTTCGAGATAATCGGGGAGCATTGTGCGTTCAAAGCACAGCGAGTTCATGATATTATCCGCGAAATCAATAAGCGATTTTGGGGCAAAATAAATTCCGTAAACATAATCCTTTGAACGTTCAAAAGGCATAAACACAAAGCATTTTGACGCATAATATTTCAGCTTTTGCTCGTTTTCCGCGGGCAGACGTCCTATACGTATCTTAACGTATTTAAGAGTAAACAAATCGTGAAAAGATACGTTAAGACCTGTCAAATGCCTTACATAAGCATCTGTTGACTTGTGTTCCTCCAGAACCCGATTGACTTCCGCCAGCTTGCCGCTTATCTCATCATAACGGCTGCCGATATTCTCGAAATAATTCTCAAAATCCTCAGGCGTTTCATATGACAGCGATTTAAAATCGCAATGTTTTGCCTTAACACCGAGGTTCACCGCCATATCGTGCATTTTGGAATAAACTCCGAGATACGGATTTTGTTCATTAAGGTTACGAAGCACCGCGCCGCTCGTCGTTATCTGAAAACGACGGCTGTCACAGCACGCCATCAATGCGTTTTCAAGATCGTTTACCGAGCCTTCCACAGACAACAGCGACATTTTTTCGATGCCCATAACAACACCACCTTCCATATTTGATGCCGATAACCGACATTCTGTATATTAAGGCAATACCGCACAGAGATTGTGCGCATATTGCGCCGTCAGATTAATAGTGCGTTCGCCTTTTGTGCGGCGCGTCCTGCGCCGCTTGGGCGAACGACTTCCGACTTCGTGTCGGCAGCAGATTGTACAAATTGAGCGCAGGCGGGCTGGTC